>DASQNL010000271.1:0-4113 GCA_035644995.1 Pyrinomonadaceae bacterium
GCCCCACCTTTCGCGGCGAAGGCACCATCCGCATCGACGACGTGCAACTCGACCCGCGCTACGGCAAAAACTCTCCCTATTACGGGATGCCGGAAGGCCATCTGCCCGTGACGAGTTATCTGGCCGTGCCGGTTATCTCGCGCTCCGGCGAGGTCGTCGGCGGATTGTTCTTCGGCCACCCGGAGGCGGGCGTCTTCACGGAGCGCGCCGGGCACATCGTCGAGGGACTCGCCGCGCAGGCCGCCATCGCCGTGGACAACGCGCGCCTCTTTAAATCCGCCGAACAGGAACGCGCCAACGCCGAGTCCAACGAGCGTTACTATCGTTTCCTCGCCGAGGCGATCCCGCAGATCATCTGGACGGCGCGCCCCGACGGCTTTCTCGACTACTACAACCAACGCTGGTACGACTACACCGGCACGACGCTCGCCGAGTCCGAAGGGTCGGGCTGGCAGCACGTCCTGCACCCGGACGATGTGCAGCCTTGCCTCGGTCAATGGCAACGTTGTGTCGAGACGGGCGAGATTTACGAGGTCGAGTATCGCTTCCGGCGCGCGAGCGACGGCCAGTATCGCTGGCACCTCGGCCGCGCCCTGCCCCTGCGCGGCGAGAGCGGCGAGATCATCAAATGGTTCGGCACGTGTACGGATATAGACGACCGCAAGCACGCCGAAGAACAGCAACGCTTCCTCGCCGAAGCGAGCGCGGTGCTCGCCGCCTCGCTCGATTACGAAGCGACGCTCACCGCGCTCGCGCGGCTCATCGTGCCGCGCCTCGCCGATTGGTGTACGGTTGATATGCTCACCGACGACCGCACCATCGAACGCCTCGCCGTCACGCACGAAGACCCGGAGAAAGTGGAACTGGCGTGGGAACTCAATCGCCTCTACCCGCACGCCCTCCACGAGATGGAAGGAATTCCCAAAGTCATCCGCACGGGGCGACCCGAACTCTACCCGAACATTCCCGACGAACTGCTCGCGCTCATTGCGCGCGATGCCGAACACCTGAAAGTTTTGCGCCGGCTCGGTCTCAAGTCCAGCATGATCGTCCCGCTCATCGCGCACAACCGCGTGCTCGGCGCGATCACGCTGATGGCCGCCGAATCGGGCAGGCATTTCAGAGCGGCCGATCTCGGTTTCGTCGAAGACCTGGCGCAGCGCGCCGCGCTCGCCGTGGACAACGCGCGGCTCTACCGCGAGGCGCAGGAGGTCAACCGCCTCAAAGACGAATTTCTCGCCACGCTCTCGCACGAACTGCGCACGCCCCTAACCGCCGTGCTCGGCTGGACGCGCCTGCTCGGCACGGGGCAACTCGACGAGGCCACGCACCGCCGCGCCCTCGAAACCATCGAGCGCAACGCCCAGTCGCAGGTGCAGTTGATCGACGACATCCTCGACGTGTCGCGCATCATTCGCGGCAAGCTGCGTCTGGACGTGCGCCCCGCCGAACTCATGCCCGTCATCGAAGCGGCCGTGGATTCCGTGCGCCCGGCGGCGGAAGCTAAGGGCATCCGTTTGCAGGTCGTCCTCGACCCGCACGCCGGGCCGGTCTCCGGCGACCCCGACCGCTTGCAGCAGGTCGTCTGGAATCTCTTGTCGAACGCCATCAAGTTCACGCCGAAGGACGGGCGCGTGCAGGTCATGCTCGCGCGCGTCAGTTCGCACCTCGAACTCACCGTGAGCGACACGGGGCAGGGCATCGAAAAGAAGTTTTTGCCCTACGTCTTCGACCGCTTCCGGCAAGCCGACCCTTCGACGACGCGCAAGCACGGCGGCCTCGGCCTCGGCCTCGCCATCGTGCGCCATCTCGTCGAACTTCACGGCGGGACGGTGACGGCGGAAAGCGAAGGCGCGGGGCAGGGCACGACCTTCAAAGTGTCGCTGCCGCTGATGATCGTGCACCAGCCGGAGTACGGGTCGAACGGCGGGGAGCGCGCCGGCGCGGCCGAACACCCGACGGCCGGAGGCCGCCCGATGCTCGAATGCCCGTCGGAGCTACAAGGCTTGCGCGTGCTGCTCGTGGAAGATGAACCGGATTCGCGCGAGATGCTCGTCGTCGTGCTCACGCAATGCCGCGCGGAGGTGCGCGCCGTGTCGAACGCGGCCGACGCCTTAACGCAATTGGAATCGTGGCTGCCGGACGTGTTGATCAGCGACATCGAGATGCCGGGCGAGGACGGCTACACGTTGATCCGCAAAGTTCGCAGCCTGCCGCCGGAGCGCGGCGGCAAAATTCCGGCGGCGGCTCTGACCGCCTATGCCCGCGCCGAAGACCGCATGCGCGCTCTGCTCGCGGGCTTCCAACTCCACGTGCCGAAGCCCGTCGAACCGGCGGAACTCGCGGCCGTCGTCGCCAGTCTCGCCGGGCGCGCGGTGGAACAGGAAAAGGGGTAAACGGGAAGGGAAAAGGGGTAAGGGGAAAAGGGGAAAAGGGGAAGGGGTAAGGGGTAAAGGAAAAGCACTCGGTTGAGTGGTTCCCTTTACCCTTTACCCCTTCCCCTTTTCCCTTAAAGGTTTTCTCAGTGTCCGGCGGCGACCCCGGCGGCACGCGTGCGCGCCGCGGCGGCGGGACGACGCTCGTGCTTGGCGCAGGCGCGCGCGAGCGCCTGCTCGACGCGCGGTTCGACGTTGCATTCCGGCTGGCGGCACACGGCGGCGAGTTCGGAGATGACGAGATAGTGAGCGCGTTCCAGCATCCGCTGCTCGCGGAAACTGAGCGGCTTGATGTGGCTCAAGTAGGTGAGGTGCTTGAGCACGTCGGCGACTTCAAAAATATCGCCCGTGCGCATCTTTTCGGAGAATTCTTTGAAGCGATCCTTCCAGTCGTTGGGCGCGGCGGCGAAATCGTCGCCGAGGTTCTTCAACAACATCTCGCACTCGGCCGAAGAGATCGGGGAGCGCAAGCCCACTTCGCCGGCGTTGGCGACGGGGACGAGGACGACTGAGTTGGTGGCTGCGAGGCGGAGGGTGTAAAAGGGGATGGACGTTGCGCCTATCTGTTTCTGTTCAACCTGCTCGATAGTCCCGATGCCGTGATTGGGATAGACGACTTTCTGACCGATTTTGAAACTCACCACTTACCTCCTAACACTGTCTGAGAAAAAGTTCACTGCGTGCGCAGCGGCCGGGTTTTGTAGATTTACCCTCTTGCTCTCTGGGCGCAGGACGCGCCGAAGGCTCTGCTTAAATCGTCACAAAAGTGTAACAGCGGTTCTCGCGAAGCGTCAAGAGCAAGGTTGCGCGGGGGCGTCGGAGGATGAGCGAAAGCGTCTGCCTTTCATTCATCGTTCGGCAGGCAACGTTATACGGCGTCTCCACTATGCGGCAGTTCGATGGTAAATGTCGAGCCTTCGCCGGGCGTGGAGCGGACGGTGGCCTCGCCGCCGTGTGCGCGCGCGAGGTGTTTGACGATGGCGAGTCCGAGTCCGGTGCCGCCGAGCGAGCGCGAGCGTGCGCGGTCAACGCGGTAGAAACGCTCGAAGATACGGTGGATGTGTTCGGGCGCGATGCCTTCGCCCGTGTCGGAAACCGTGATGCGGTCGCGCTCCGTCGCGCGCTCGTGCGCGACCGTGACCGCGCCGCCCTCCGCGCTGAACTTGACCGCGTTGTCGCACAAATTCGTGAGCATCTGTTCGAGGCGTCGCGCGTCGGCGTGGACGAACACGTCCGCGGCGACTTCGTTGCGTAAGCTCACGCCGCGCTCGGCGGCGCGCGAGGCGAGCGCTGTCTGCACCTCACCTATCAACGCGCACAGGCGCACGGGACGCGCCTCGACCGCGACCGTTCCCGCTTCGATGGCCGAGAGTTCGAGTATGTCGTCAATGAGGCTGTGCATGCGCGCGGCGTTGCGGTCGATGATGGAGAGGAAGCGGCGGTTGTTGTCGGCGTCGTCGAGCGCGCCGCCTTCGAGCGTCTCGACGAAGGTGCGGATGGCTGTGAGCGGCGTGCGTAGTTCGTGCGAGACGTTGGAGAGAAATTCCTGGCGGACGCGTTCGAGACGTTCGAGCCGCGTGATGTCGAAGAAGACGCCGACCTCGCCGCCGCGCGCGGCTCCTTCCCGCGCCCTCGTCTCGCCCCCATGCAACGGCGAGACGCGCTGATCGACGACGCG
>DASQNL010000272.1:0-9107 GCA_035644995.1 Pyrinomonadaceae bacterium
CCGGGGTGTTACGAACAACCCCGGCGCGCTTTCGTTTTCCGCGTGACATTTTCCGCGTCAGATTCGGCGCGAGCCGCGCCCCCGGCGCGCGGGCGGCGAAACTAATTTTGCGCGCCGCTCTTAGCTCTCCTCAATCGTCAAACCCTGCGGGGCGAAACGCCAGTCGAGCACCTGCACGTCCGGTTCTTCCGAGAGTGCGCGCGCGACCGAATCTTTCATCTCCTCGGCGCAGAGAAACGCGATGCAGCCGCCGCCGCCCGCGCCGCACACCTTCGCCGCTTCCGCGCCGTGCCGCATGGCCTTCTCGACCAGACGCTCCATGTGCGGCGTCGTGATGTTGGGCGCGAGCCGCTTGCGGTTCGGGTAGGCCGCGCTCATGATCGCGCTCACCTCCGGCCAGTCGGAAGCCTTGAGCGCGGCGCGCATCCGCTGCGCCGAGTCGCGGATGCTCTCGAAGAGTTGGAAGATAACTTTGTCGCCGTCAATGTGCGTCTTGAACATCTCCCAGTTGTTGATGCCGGACAAGCGCGGCTCGCCCGTGTAGCAGATGACGAGGCGGCGTTCGAGTTCGGCGGCATCAACGGGCAACTCCTCGCGCTCGATCCCGTCGGCGCGAAAGTGGATGCAGTTTGCGCCCCCGTAGAACGCGCCGTAGTAGTCCTGAAAGCCCGCGGGCACGCGGATCACGGTCGTCTCGACGTTGGCCGCGATCATAATGAACTTGCGTTCTTCGTAACGATTGCCGACGAAACGATTGAGCGCGCCGATGCAGGCAATCGCCAGCGCGCTCGACCCGCCCAGCCCCGCGCCCGCCGGAGCCTGCGATTCCGCGATGAGATGAAAGCCCGTCTCCGGTTTGAAGAAGTGGACGAGTTTCGAGATGAGTTCGAGCCGCTCCTCGTGGACGAGCGCGGCGACGC
Source organism: Pyrinomonadaceae bacterium (assembly GCA_035644995.1). GTDB lineage: Bacteria > Acidobacteriota > Blastocatellia > Pyrinomonadales > Pyrinomonadaceae > JAIVJZ01. Next base: position 921 of record DASQNL010000272.1, read on the forward strand.
CGTCGAGATCGGTCTCAAACGAGACGCCGCGGTCGCGCGATTCGAGAATGATGCGCCCGTCGTCGCGCGTCTCGATGCGGCAGCGCGCGTAGAGCGAGATGGCGAAGTTGACGGTCGCCGCTTGCGGGTGAAAAAGATAAAGCGGCCAAATATCAATCGTGCCGCCGGCCAGATCGACACGCGTGGGTGCGCTTGCTTCGATAATCATAATAAAGATGAGGGATGAGGGATGAGGGATGAGGGATGAAAGTAAAGATTATTCGTTCGCCTGAAAAGTCTTTATTTCATCCCTCATCCCTCATCCCTCATCCTTTAATTCAGTCTCCTTCGGCGTCGCCGCCGCTGCTTTGGCTCGCGGCGCGCGCTCTCTTCCCGGTCTCTTTGTCTTTGCGGCGCACGAGCGGCGGCGGGAGATGTTCTTTGATCTCGTCTCCCAACTCTTGCAGTTTCTCCTGCACGTTCTCTTCAAACTCGTGGACGCGTTCGGGGTCGGCCTCCTCCACTCTCGGCGAGAGCCAGTAACGCTCGGCGAGGTAGAAGGCGGCGATGCCGACGATAACGATGACGAGCAGGAATTTCCCCAGGTGCTCGAAGTCGCCGATGAAGTTCGTGATGATGCCGTGGAAGAAATAACCCGCGCCGCTCAGCAGCAGCACCCACAGGAAACAACTCGCCACGGCGAGCGGCAGGAAGCGCGTGGTGTAGCGCATCTTCGCCACCCCGTAGAAGACGCACGAGGCCGTCCGCAGGCCGTAGACGTACTTCGATAAAAAGATCGAGAGCGGCCCGAAGGTGTCCGTCAGGCGTTCGATGCGCGGGCGGGCGGCGCGGTAAAACTTCCGGTCGCGGATGCTCGAACGAAACCCGCGCCCCATCGCGTAAGCCACTTGATCGCCCGCCACGCCGCCCGCCGTGCCCGCCGCCAACACCTTCGCGAAACTATACTCGCCGAAGAACCCCCCGTGCGCCAGCACGCCCGCCAACAGCAGCGTAATATCCCCCTCGATCATCGCGAGGAAGAAGATCGCGTACAGCCCGTATTGCCCCACCAGTTCGTAGAAATGTTGCTCCATGGATAAACACGATGACAAGTGACGGGTGACGGGCGACAAGTTAAAGCGGCTTGCCTTTCCGACCTGTCACCCGTCACCCGTCACTTGTCAGTCTCTTTAGGTTTGACGACCAGCACCGGACAATGTGCGTGGCGCACGACCGACTCGGCCGTCGAGCCGAAGAGCATGCGCCCGAAGCCCGTGCGCCCGTGCGACGAGATGACGATCAGATCGATGTCGCGTTCGCGCGCGACGCGCACGATCTCGCCCGCCGCGTCGCCATGCGCGACGACCTCTTCCACCTCCAGCCCCACACATTCTTCGCGCGCCCCCAGTTTCGGCAACTCTTGCGTCGCGGACTCTTCCAGTTGCCCTCCGAGGTCGACCGCCGGCATCGGCTCGGCCACGGCCGCGTAGCCGACCGGCGGCGTCATCGTCTCCACCACATGCAGGCACAGCAGGCGCGCCTGCATCCGCCGCGCCAAATCGGCCGCGTAAGGCAGAGCCACGTCGGCGCACCGGCTGAAATCGGTCGGCAACAGAATGGAACGAATGATCATAAAGGGATGAGGGATGAGGGATGAGGGATGAATGACAAAGATGATTTCATTCATCCCTCATCCCTCATCCCTCATCCCTTTCCGGCTCGTCATTCTACACGCAGAAGGGTTGGTTTGACAGCCCCCTACCCCTTTGCTACCATTTTCGCCGTTTCCTACCTGAAAGACTTTTTCGTCCATTGCTCCCGTCTGGAGATCAAAGAGCATGTCAACTGTAACACCCGTCAGCAACTATATCGGCATTGATATTTCCGGCGCCTCGCTCTGCGCCGCGCTCGTCTCGCACGACGGTCAGGTCGCCGCCCGCCGCGAGGCCGCGCTTGAGAGCGCAACCCTGCCCGCGCAGATCGCCGGCATCGTCGCTGAACTCCGCGATGCCGCGCCGAACGTGGCCGCGCTCGGCATCGGCGTGCCCGGCCTCGTCAGCCCGGAGACGGGTCGCGTCATCGTCTCTTCAGACCTTCCCGCGGTCGTCCGCGCCGACCTGCAAGCGGAACTCGCGCGCGCCACCAATCTCCCCATCGCGCTCATCAACGACGCCAACGCCGCCGCCTACGGCGAGTATATCGCGGGGGCGGGGCGCGGCAGCCGCAACATGTTCTACGTCACCATCGGCACCGGGATCGGCGGCGCGCTCATCATGGACGGCAAACTCTGGTACGGCGATTCGGGCTTCGCGGGCGAGTTCGGCCACATCACCATCGACCGCGAAGGCATCGAATGCACCTGCGGCAACACGGGCTGCCTCGAAACCGTCGCCTCCGCCCCGAACATCGTCCGCCGCACGCACGAGCGGCTCGTCCGCGACAGCACCTCATCGCTCACGCGCCTCGGCCTCAACAAAAATTTCACCGCCGCCGACATCGCCCACGCCGCCAACGAGGGCGACGATTTCGCCATGCTCATGATCGAGCGCACCGGCCGCTACATCGGCACGGCCATCGCCGCCGTCATCAACCTCCTCAACATCCAGCGCATCGTGCTCGGCGGCGGCGTCATGAACGCGGGCAAACTCATCCTCGACCCCATCATCCGCGAAGCCGGACGCCGCTCCTTCCAGCCCTGCTTCGAGGCCACCCAGATCGTCGCCGCCACGCTCGGCTCGGACGCCGTCCCCACCGGCGCGGCCATGCTCGCGCGCGATTCGTCTCGGCAATCTCTTTGACCTTACGTTCGCATGTAAAGTTACCTCACATGGATAAAGATAAATTTTTTACCAACCCGAAAATATGGTCTAGACGTAAGCACCGCCTCCTTGGCAAATACTTACCGCCTTTCAGTGCTAAAGTTGGAAGTTGGGCTAAGTTAATTCATTGCATTGATGGGTTCGCTGGGGCGGCTAAGTACGAAGATGGAAGCTCTGGCTCTCCATTGATGATGGCTCAACTTGCAGACAAGTGCGCGTCTTGGAGAAGACCTGTCAATCTTCGGCTTATCAATGTGGAGAATAATCCTGACAATTACAAATCTTTAACGTACATAACACAAGGATGGGAATCGAAAGGAATTGTTACTAATTTAGAAGGACAGTTTGGTAATTTAGTGCTTACCATCCTTTCGGCTATCTCAAATGATCCTGCCTTCTTTTTCATTGATCCCTATGGGCCAACTTACGTTCACTTTTCACATTTACTACCAATTCTTAAGCGTGAACAAAGAGCAACAGAACTCATTATAAATTTTGATGCGGATGGTCTGCGCCGTATCGCCGACACTATGCACTCGCGGAGTTCAACCAAACAAGCCGTCAAAGCATCATTAACTAATATTGAGAACGTTACTGAGATAATCGGCAGCGATCAATGGAAAGAGTTGTATGAAAAGGGCAACCTTCCTACCTACCAGAGGGAGAAGATACTGCTTCAAATTTACATGGAGAACATTGCCAAACATGACTATACGGTTACTGCTTATCCAATACGCAAATCTATAAAAGACACACCTAAATATTTTCTCGTATATTGCACCCGTCATCCAGACGGTGTTGTCTTGATGAGTAACTTTATACGCGAGGAAGAAGACACTCTTTTAGAAGAGTCAACAGTTAATGTTCATCAACCTAAATTTCCTTCTGAAGAATTTGATGAACTACGGCAAGAGATTATTGGAAGACGCAAGCAACTCACCGCCTTGGTCATTGAGTATCTCAGAGAATGTGCGTTGAGCACGCGAGGCCAGATAAGAACATATTTCAGCTTCCAAAGATTTGGGGACTTCAGTGATAAGGACTACAATTCTGTTGTTAAGGATTTAATTGATGCCAATAGGTTACTCCCGAGACATGGCAAGAAGCGGATCAACGATGACGAGCCACTTACGTTCGTAGGATGAAACGCTTTTAGCTCTCAATATCAACTTAGATTGCATGAAACCTTGGGGAATAATATGGGCACAAAATCAACAATAGAATGGACTGAATCAACATGGAATCCGGTCACGGGTTGCACAAAGATTAGTCCGGGATGTGACAATTGTTATGCCGAAAGATTAGCCCTTCGCTTGCAGGCTATGGGACAGGGCAATTACGCAAATGGGTTTAAACTAACTGTTCAAGAGCACATGCTTGAATTGCCGCTCAGGTGGAAAACGCCGCAGGTTATCTTTGTTAATTCCATGAGCGACCTGTTCCACAAAGATGTCCCGACAGAATACATTCACAGAGTTTTTGATGTGATGAAGCGGGCGCATCAGCATCGTTTCCAAATTTTGACGAAGCGGTCTCAACGTCTGATGAGATTAAGCCCGACACTGGATTGGCAGCCTAACATTTGGATGGGAATAAGTGTCGAAAGCAACGATTACACCTTTCGCATTGACCATCTTCGTGAAACCGGAGCACACGTTAAATTCCTTTCGTTAGAACCTCTACTCGGGTCTCTACCTAATCTTGATCTGCGAGGAATTGACTGGGCTATTGTCGGCGGCGAGTCTGGCCCGCATGCCCGTTCAATGCAACCGGGATGGGTTGTTGATATCCGCAATCAGTGTCAGGCTGCTGGTATTCCCTTCTTCTTTAAACAATGGGGAGGCACTAACAAAAAGAAGGCCGGCCGTGTGCTCGAAGGCCAAACATGGGATCAGATGCCCTTAGCTATGGCGGTTGCGTAGAAGCAGGTTTCGCTTTAACACGGAAGACGGGCGCGCGTGCGGTTTCGCGCCCGTTTTGTTATGTTAGACGAGTGATTTCGCCGGTTGCTTTGCGAGGACTGTGTTTTATGATCCAGACGATAAAAGCCGTGGTTGACGAGCATGGCCGGGTGCGCTTGCTTGAAGAAGTTAAACTCACGGGAGTGCGACGCGCGCTGGTCACTATTCTGGAAGAAGCCCCCGCCACGGAGGCGAGCGAAACAGCATTGCTTAGTGAGCAGACGTTGGCCGCAGACTGGGCGCGACCGGAGGAAGATGAAGCATGGTCACACCTTCAGCCGCAAGCGTAGTCCTCGTCTCCTTCCCGTTCTCCGATCTCTCGCGGACAAAACTCCGACCGGCGGTTGTGCTGGCAAATGCCGGGTCGGATGACTGGATTTTGTGCCAGGTAACCAGCAACGCTTATGCGGACGCTCATGCAGTAGAAATTTCCGACCCCAACTTTCTCAAGGGCGGACTACGGCGCACGAGTTATGCGCGGCCGGGGAAGTTGTTTACAGCGAATCACAGTTTGATCGTAGCCGAAGTTGGAACATTGAAAGATCAATCGTTTGAGTTGATTATTGAAGCGGTTGTTAAGTTGCTGCGCAAGTATACTCAGTCGTGAAATATCGCGGACTCGTTACTAAAATTTTACCGACAAACGCCAACTGATATAGCCACAAGTAAGAATTTAATGAACCCGGAACGCATCAGAAATTTTTCGATCATCGCGCATATCGACCACGGGAAGTCCACGCTGGCCGACCGCCTGTTGGAGTTGACGGGCGCGGTCGCGGGGCGCGACATGGAAGCGCAGGTGCTCGACAATATGGACTTGGAACGCGAGCGCGGCATCACGATCAAGGCGCACGCCGTCCGCCTCGACTATCGCGCCGACGACGGCACGGATTACGTGTTGAATTTGATCGATACGCCGGGGCACGTGGATTTCAGTTACGAGGTGTCGCGCAGTTTGTCGGCGTGCGAGGGCGCGCTGCTCGTCGTCGATGCTTCGCAGGGCGTCGAGGCGCAGACGCTGGCGAACACCTATCTGGCGATTGAGAATAATCTGGAGTTCATCCCGGTCATCAACAAGATCGATTTGCCGGGCGCGGAGCCTGACAAGGCCATCGAGCAGATCGAGCAGGTCATCGGGTTGGACACCGGGAACGCCGTGCTGACGAGCGCGAAGACGGGCGTGGGCGTCCATGAAGTGCTGGAAGCCATCGTGCGCGACGTGCCCTACCCGAAGGGCGATCCGACAGCGCCGCTCAAGGCTCTCATCTTCGATTCGTGGTACGACGCCTACCGGGGCGTCATCGTCCTGTTCCGCGTCATCGACGGGCGCGTCAAGCCGGGCATGAAGATACGTTTCTTCAACACGGGGCGCGATTATCTGGTGGAGGCTGTCGGCGTCAACCGTCCGCGCCCGACGCCCATCGGCGAACTCGGAGTGGGCGAAGTCGGCTTCCTCACGGCTTCCATCAAGACTGTGGCGGACGTGCAGATCGGCGACACCATCACGGAGGCGGCGCGCCCCACGACCGCGCCCTTCCCCGGCTTTCAAGAGATCAAGCCGATGGTCTTCGCCGGTCTCTATCCCGTAGAGGCGAACCAATATGAAGAACTGCGCGACGCGCTCGACAAGTTGCGCCTGAACGATGCGTCGTTCTTCTACGAACCGGAGTCTTCCACCGCGCTCGGCTTCGGTTTCCGCTGCGGCTTCCTCGGCCTCCTCCACATGGAGATCGTGCAGGAGCGTCTGGAACGTGAGTTCAACCTCGATCTGATCACGACCGCGCCGGGCGTGCGCTACCGCGTCACGACGACCGACGACGAGGTGCTGGAGATCGACTCGCCCGCGAAGATGCCCGACCCCGTGCGCATCCAGAAGATCGAGGAGCCGGTAATTCTCGCCACGATTCTCACGTCGGACGAGTACCTCGGCGGCATCCTGCCGCTCCTGGAAGAGAAGCGCGGCGTGCAGAAGAAGTTCGAGTACATCGCGGCGAAGCGCGTGATGCTGACCTACGAACTGCCGCTGAACGAGATCGTGCTCGACTTCTACGACCGCCTGAAATCCGTCTCGCGCGGTTACGCCTCGCTCGACTATCATTTCGCCGACTACTGGGTGAGCGATCTCGTCAAGCTCGACATCCTCGTCGCGGGCGAACCCGTGGACGCGCTCTCGCTCATCGTGCACCGCGCCAACTCCGAACCGCGCGGCCGCTCGCTCGCCGAGAAGATGCGGCAACTCATCCCGCGCCAACTGTTCGAAGTGCCGATTCAGGCCGCCATCGGCAACAAAGTGATCGCGCGTGAAACCGTCAAGGCGATGGGCAAGAACGTTATCGCCAAGTGCTACGGCGGCGACATCTCGCGCAAGCGCAAACTGCTGGAGAAGCAGAAGGAAGGCAAGAAGCGCATGAAGCGCGTCGGCCGCGTCGAAATCCCGCAGGAAGCCTTTCTCGCCGTGTTGAAAGTGAACGAGTGATGGTCAACTGGCGTCGCTTCACGCCGTCCGACTTCGAGTATGATTTTGAGAGAGACAAACTTGCCGCACATCGCATCACTTTCGCAGAGGCGGTGGAATGTTTCTTCTCGGATTTTGAAGTGCGCCGCAACAAATCTTTCCGCGACCGCTATCAACTCACCGGGCGCACGCCGGGTGGGCGCACTCTTAAAATCATTTTCCAACTGAAGCCGAACAACGTCGTCAGAATTATCACCGGATGGGACGTATGAGCCGCAAGAAAAAAGTTTTAAGCGAGGAAGAGATTGACGAGTTGGTAGCAGATCAGGCTGGGGACGAAGCTGCATGGGACAAGCCGGTTCGCGTCAGCCGGACTAAAGCCGCCGTGCTGACGTTTGGAAATGAGCAGATTGCACAGTTGCCGGTGAGCAGCGACCCTGAAGTTCTGAGCGGCGCGCCGGTCTTTAGCGGAACGCGCGTGCCCGTCGCAACGTTGCTCGACAATCTGGCAGCGGGTCTCACAGTAGATCAGTTCCTTGATAACTTCCCGACCGTCACCCGCGAACAGGCGATCAAAGTGCTGGAATTTTCCAAAGAAACGCTCACGCGTTTAGGTCACGCCGCATAACACTCCTCGCCGTGTTGAAAGTGAACGAATAAAAACCCGCCTCGAAAAAGCAGCAGTTGAGATGAAGCGTCTGCCGGTCATCTCTCTCCGGCGTTCGCTGTTCGGGTTGGCGGAGAGTTTGAAGGCGCAGGGCAACACTTATGCGGCCGCGCTCGTGCGGCAGGAGTTCGAACGCGCCTGGAGGCACGCGGACGCGCCGCTCGAAGTCGGCGACCTGTGAAAACTTCGGCCGCCGACTTCGAGCCGGGAGCTTTTCCCGCCGCGCCCGAAGCGGGTAAAATGGCGGCGCATTAACACGGCCGCGGCGAAAGCGAGTTCACCACATGAACATCTCTCTGACCTTCC
>DASQNL010000273.1:0-24264 GCA_035644995.1 Pyrinomonadaceae bacterium
TAGATGCGCCGCTCGCCGCCCCACACGCCGATGAGGAAAAACATCGGCACGAGCGAAGCCTCGAAGAAGAGGTAGAAGACCAGCAGGTCGAGCGAGACGAAGACGCCGAGCATCGCGCTCTCCAACAGCAGGATGAAGGCGTAGAAAGCGAGCGGGCGTTTCTCCACCGCGTGCCAACTCGAAATGATCGAGATAGGCACGAGCAGCGTCGTCAGCAACACGAGCCATAGGCTGATGCCGTCAACGCCGACGTGATAACGCGCGCCGATAGCCCCGATCCACGGCAAGTTCTGCTCGAAGCGGAACGCGGCCGAGTCGGCGTAGCCGCCGCCCGCGAGCAGCAACAGCGACAGCGCGAAGGTGGCGGTCGAAAAGATGAGCGCGATCCATCTGGACGCCGCATGACTGTGGCGCGCGAACATGCCGTAGCCGACGGCGGCGAGCGCGCCCGCGACGGGCAGCAGGATCAAGACGGTTAAGAGTGAACGCTGGAGCATAAAATTTTCAGAGCCGCGACAACACGCGACTGAAGTTGAAGATGAAATAGCCGATCACGAGCAGCGCGCCGAGCAGGATCACGGCCGCATAGCCGCGCACGAACCCGGCCTGTAGCCTGCGCGCGATGTCGCCCACGCCGCTCGTGGCGCGCGCCAGCCCGTTGACCAACCCGTCAACGACTCTCACATCGAAAATCTTCCACAGCCCCTCGCGCGAGCCGACCTTGATCGGGTTGATGATGGCCGCGTCGTAGGCTTCGTCAACGTAATACTTGTTCTCTAACAGGCGCGGCATCACACGCAAGGGGTTCTTCCTGAACACCGTCCAGCCGATGCCGATCCCGACGAGCGCGATGGCGACCGAGATGCCGCTGAAAATTCTCTCCGCGCGCACCTCCGCCGGGTCGTGGGCGTGTTCGGCGGCGGGTGCGCCGCCGTGCTCGCCCTCGCCGACCGAAGGAGGCAACGCGCCCGCGTTCCCATGCGACGGCGGAGTTTGCGCGTGAGACTCGGCGGCGGGCGCGGGTGCGCCGTTGTGCGCTCCCTCGCCGTGCGACGCGCCGCCCGTGCCCACTTCCGCGTGGCCGCCCCCGCGTTGCGGCGCGCGTTCGACGACCGGCTCCAGCGCGTGCTCGAAATAGTTGTTCATCGCGCCGCCGCTCAAAGCATAAGGCACGCCGACGAGGCCGCCGAGCGTTGACAGGATCGCCAGCACGACGAGCGGGACGGTCATCGTCCACGGCGATTCGTGCGGCGTGACGGGGGCGTGATGATGCGCGTCATCGTCATCCCCTGCGGCGGAGACGGAAGCGTGCGCGCCCGCATGCGCGTCGGCGACGTGCGCGCCGGGTTCGTGGTGCGGGCGGTCTCCGGCGGAGGCATGTCTGGCGTCGTGCGCTTTGTCGCCCTCGTCGTAGGCGTGCGCGTGCGCCTCGTCGGCCTGCCCCCCGGCGTGCGCTTCGCGGAAACGTTCGCCGCCCCAGAAGGTCAACACCATCAAACGCGTCATGTAGATCGCGGTCAAGAGCGCGGTCAGCGCGCCGACGACCCAGAGCGTTTTGCCCGCCCACGCCGGGATCGCGGTCGCGCCCGCGCTCCAGGTCTTCCAGAGGATTTCGTCTTTCGAGAAGAAGCCCGCGAAGATGGGAATGCCGCTGATGGCGAGCCAGCCCGTGAGCATCGTCGCGAACGTGACGGGCATGTACTTGCGCAGGCCGCCCATGCGCCGCATGTCCTGTTCGTGGTGCATGCCGTGGATCACGCTGCCCGAACCGAGGAAGAGGAGAGCCTTGAAGAAGGCGTGCGTCATCACGTGGAAGATGGCGGCGACGAACGCGCCGACGCCGCACGCGAGCATCATGTAGCCGAGTTGGGAGACGGTGGAATAGGCGAGAACTTTCTTGATGTCGTTCTGCGCGATGCCGATGGTGGCGGCAAAGAGCGCGGTCGCCGCGCCGACGACGGCCACCATGAACATGGCCGACGGCGCGTGCGTGTAGATGGCCGAGCAGCGCACGATCATGTAGACGCCCGCCGTGACCATCGTCGCCGCGTGAATCAGAGCGGAGACGGGCGTCGGCCCCGCCATCGCATCCGGCAGCCAGACGAAGAGAGGTATCTGCGCCGACTTGCCCGTCGCGCCGATGAACAGGAGCAGCGCGGCCGACGTGATGCCGCCCGCGATGAGCGCGCCCCACGTGAACGGATCAACCGGCATCGCGGCGATGGTCGCCATCGCGCTCTTGACGGGCACGCCGATGCCGGTTTTGTCGAAGAAACTGATCGAGCCGGCCAGCGAGAAGACGAGCATGATGCCGAGCACCACGCCCCAATCGCCGACGCGGTTGGCGACGAAAGCCTTCTTCGCCGCGTCGCCCGCCTCCCGGCGGTCGATGTAGTAGCCGATCAACAGGTAGGAGCACAGCCCGACGCCTTCCCAGCCGACGAACATCAGGAGCAGGTTGTCGGCCAGCACCAGCGTCAGCATCATGAACATGAAGAGATTGAGATAGGCGAAGAAGCGGTAAAAACTTTTGTCGCCGTGCATGTAGCCGGTGGCGAAGATGTGGATGAGCAGCCCGACGAACGTGATGAAACACGCGTAGATGCCGCTCAGGCGATCCATGGCGAAACCGATGTCGGCGCGAAACGTCCCGACCTCCATCCACGTCCAGACGTGATCGAGGATGACCCGCGGTTCGCCCACCAGCGCGCCGTTCGTCCCGAACGCCAGCCACAGCGACAGCGCGCACGAGACGGCGATGGACAGGCTCGCCACCGCGCCGATAAACGCCTCGTTCCGCACGCGACGGCCGACGAGCCAGTTGATAGCCGCGCCGACGAGAGGCGCAAGGATGATGTAACGAAGCATAAGGGCTGTCCGTTGTCAGTAGTCAGTTGTCCGGTGTTCTTTGTCCGCCGTCAGTTGTTCAATCCTAACTTTAGCCACATGCGCGAAAGCCACATGCAACTGACCACTGACCACTGACCACGGACAATTTTCAATTCTTCAACACGCTGGAATCATCCACGTCGAGCGATTCGCGGTTGCGGAAGACGACGAGGATGATGCCCAGCCCGACGGCCGCCTCGGCCGCCGCCACCGTCATCACGATGAAGACGAAGAGTTGGCCGGAGACATCGCGGAAATAACTGGAGAAGGCGACGAAGGTTAAGTTGACGGCGTTAAGCATCAACTCGATGCACATGAACATGGCGATGGCGTTGCGTTTGATGATGACGCCCGCCACGCCGATGGTGAACAACACCGCCGAGAGCGCGAGATACCATGAAAGAGAGACACCGGGCATAAATATTTCCTCTCGCCTATTCTTCCGGGCGGCGCGGGGCGTTTGCGAGTCCGAGCGCACGGCGCGCCTCGTCGGTCGTCGAAGTTTCAACTTCGGTGGCGTCGCCCACGGCCTGCGGGTCGATGGAGTGGCGCGGGAGCACCATCGAGCCGGGGACGGCCACGTCCGTCGGGCGCAAGCCCACACGGCGCGCCAACGTCATCGCGCCGACGATTGCCATCAACAGCAGGACGGACGTGATCTCGAAAGGCAGCAGGTAATTGGTGAACAGCCCCGTCCCGATGGAACTGGTGAGACCGACGTTCGAAGGGTTGCCGGCCATGTTCGGATCAAGCGGTTCGAGGCCGGAATTGCCCATGAAGTAGAGGATGAACCCGGCCTCGCCGAACAGCACGGCGGCGAGCAGGATGGCGACGGCCGTCAGGTATCCGAGCCGCACCGGCTGGCGTTCCTCGTCCTCGACGTTCAAGAGCATGATGACGAAGACGACGAGCACCATGATCGCGCCCGCGTAGACGATGATCTGGATGGCGGCGAGAAACGGCGCGGCGAGCGTCAGGTACAAACCCGCCAGCGCGATGAAGACGCCGATTAGCGAGATCGCGCTATAGAGCGGATTGCGCTGCACGACCATCGCTATCGCGGAGCCGACCGCGAGACCCGCCAACAGCACGAAGATGAGAGTCGTCATAAGCAAAAACGAACGGGGAAAGCTGATCCGAAATCCGCGCCCTCACAACTCACGCGCGGAAATACATGATCGCGAACACAACCGTGGCCGACAGGACGACGTTTAAGATCGCCACCGGCAGCAAAAATTTCCAGCCGAAGTTCATCAACTGGTCGAAGCGGAAACGCGGCAACGTCCCGCGCAGCCAGATGTACAAAAAGAGAAAGAAGAGAACCTTCGCGAGAAACGCGATGACGCTCAAGAATCCGAACAGGAAGCCGCCGGGCGCGACGATGAGGTCGAGCCACGGGAAATTCCAGCCGCCGAAAAAGAGCGTCGCCGCCAGCATCGAGACCGTGAACATGTTGACGTACTCGGCCATGAAGAAGAGGGCGAATTTGAGCGCGCTGTATTCCGTGTGGAAGCCCGCCACGAGTTCCGTCTCCGCCTCCGGCAAGTCGAAGGGCACGCGGTTCGTCTCGGCGATGGCGCTAATGAGATAGATGATGAAGCCGAGCGCCTGCGGGAAGACGTTCCAGCGCGGGATGGGCACGACGCCGCCGAGCCACCAGTAGCCGGATTGTTGTTCGACGATCTGGTAGAGGTCGAGCGTGCCCGACAGCAGGACGACGCCGACCAAGGCCAAGCCCAGCGACAACTCGTAAGAGATCAACTGAGCGGAGGCGCGCAGGCCGCCCATCAAACTGTACTTGTTGTTGGAAGACCACCCGGCGAGCGCGATGCCGTAGACGCCGATTGAAGTGATCGCCAAAACATACAGCAGCCCCACGTCGAACTGCGCGACGACGAGTTTGACCACGCCGACGAACGGCAGATTCATCTCCGGCCCGAAGGGGTAGACGATGATCGTCATCAACGCGCCGACGATGGCGATCATGGGGGCGAGAAAATAGACGAACTTCGTCGCCTTGTCGGGGACGATCTCTTCCTTGAAGATGAATTTCAAGAGGTCGGCGAACGGTTGCAGGATGCCGCCGTAGCCGACGCGGTTCGGCCCCAGCCGCCCCTGAATCAGCGCGAGGATGCGCCGCTCGGCCAGCACCGTGTAGGCCACGATCATCAACACCACGACGAAAGCGATGTTGATGCCGAGCATCTTCAAACCGACGTAAGTGAGTGTGCTCCAGTCCATAACAATTAAGGGATGAGGGCGGAGGGCGGAGGGATGAATCAGGATATTTAAGAATTGATTCATCGATCCATTGATCCATTGATTCAATGAAGAAATAGAAATATTGAATCAATGAACCGATGAATAAATGAATCAATTCTTATTCATCCCACATCCCTCCGCCCACATCCCTCCTTTCAGTCTCCGGCGGCGACGACCGTCGCGCGGCGCAAGGCCGGGTCAACGGAAATTTGATAGAGCGGCGATACGAGCACCGTGGGCGGCTTCGGGTTGCCGGCGTCGAGCAAGGGAAACTGCGGCGTCTTGCCCGTCAGCGTGCCCGGCTTGAACAATTCGTGACCGACGGGCGGCGTGCCCTCGATCTTTGCGCCCTCGATGCTCAACGCTTCGACCGTGGCGCGCAACTCTTCGAGCGCGCCCGCCGCCGCGTCGCCTTCCGCGAGCGCGTGCCTGGCCTGCACGGGCTGCGTCTCGTCTTTCAACAAGGCGTACTTCATCCCGGCGTAGGCCGGGGTGTTGCGCGCGAGTTCGAGAAAGACTTTCCCGGCCGACCACTGGAAGTCGAAGTTCACACCGAGCGCGAGCGCGAGCGCGTCCATGATCATCCAGTCCGGCCGCGATTGATGGACGGGCGGAATGGACTGGCGCACGCGCTGGACGAGGCCGCTGTTATTCGTAAACGTGCCGTCCGTCTCGGCGTAAGAGGCGGCGGGGAAGACCACGTCGGCGTATTGCGTCGTCTCCGTCTCGAACATCTCCTGCACGACGAGGAAGTCCAACTTCGAGAGAGCGTCGGCGGCGTTGCCCGCGAGCTGGCGGGGCAGGAAACTGCCCGCGACGTAGAGCGCGCGAAGCGTCGCGCCCGCCGCATTGAGCATCGCGGCGGCGTCGAGCGCGCCGTTCATCAGTCCGAGGTCGTGGACGCCGACGCTGTTGTTGTAGAGCGGCAGCGGGTGAAACAGGAAGCGTCGTCCTTCGCTCGCGCCGTAGGCCGTCGAGATATTCGCCAGCGCGACCTGCGCCGTCGCGCTCAACTCGCCGAACATGACCACCACGTCGCCCTTCGTCTCTTCGATAATGCGGCGCGCGTCAACCAACTCTTGCGGCTCGACGCCCATCTTGTGCGCCGACGTAGCGTATTCGCTGCCCGCGAAGGCGAGCACGGCCGCATCGTCCGCGCCGGGATTCATGTGTATGAACTGCGTCGCCGCCTGTTTCAAACGAATCGGCACGCTGTTGACGACGACGAGTTTCGCGCCGCCGTTTCGGACGGCCTGCCTGATCTGCCGCCCCGTGAGCGGCTGCAACTCCTCCGGTTCGCCGCCGACGAGGAGAATCGTCTTGGCGTGGCGGATGTCGCGGTGCGTGGCGAGCGGCGCGCTCAGGTTGGCGAAGAAGGGCGCGAGCGAGAAGGCGTCGGTCGCCGTGTAGTTGTCGGTGCCGAGCACTTCGCGCGCAAACTTGAGCAGCGCGTAATTCGCCTCGTTGGTGAGACGCGGGCTGCCGACGACGCCGAACGCGTCGCCGCCGTGCGCCCCCTTGATCTCTTGCAGTTTCGCGGCCGTGTGCCGGACGGCTTCGTCCCACGTCGCGGGGATCAGCTTGCCGCCCTTCCGGTAGCGGATGAGCGGCGTCTTGATGCGTTCCTCGTGATTGATGAAGGGGTGCGCGAAGCGGCCTTTGATGCAGAGAAACTCCCCGTTGATGCCGTTGACGTAGCGGTCGCGCGCCACGGAGCGCATCACCTCGCCCGCGCGCGATCCGAGCGACATCTGGCAGCCGTCGGAGCAGAAGTTGCAGGTGGTGACGGTTTGCGAGAGTTCCCACGGGCGCGCCTGGTGTCGGTAGGTGGCGTCGAGGAGCGTGCCCGTCGGGCAGACTTCGATGCAGTTGCCGCACTGCGAGCAGTTGAGCCAGCCGTCGAACGTGCCGATCACGGTGTTCGCGCCGCGCCCGCCCGCTTCAATCGCGTCCTCGCCCATCCACTCGTCGCAGACGCGCGTGCAGCGTTTGCAGAGAATGCAACGCTGCGGGTCGTTGGCGACGATGGGCGAGAGGAATTTTTCGGGATAGTAGTTTTTCTTCTCCTGAAAGCGTTCTTCGAGGCCGCCCCAATCGAAGACCATCTCCTGCAACTCGCATTCGCCGCCGCGGTCGCAGACGGGGCAATCGAGCGGGTGATTCGCCAGCAGGAATTCCACCATGCCGCGCTGCGCCTTCTCGATCTCCTCGCTCTCGGTCGTCACGCTCATGCCGTCCGTGCAGGTGATCGTGCAGGACGTTTGCAGCTTCGGCATCTTCTCGATGCGGACGAGGCACATGCGGCAAGAGGCTTGCAACGCGAGATCGGCGTAATAACAGAAGGAGGGAACGGCGTGCCCCTTCTCGCGGCACACGTCGATCAGGCGCGCGCCCTTCTCCACCTCGTAGAGGTTGCCGTTGATCGTGACTTTGATTAACTCTGCTGCCATGTTTGAAAATCCGATTCTGCTACTTAAACTAGATTGATGCTGTAAACTCGTCCACCGTCGGATTGGCTGCTATAAGCTCGCTGGTCAGGCTTCAAAGTTAGCGAATCGTGACCTCAAGCGTGTAGCGCGCCGCTACGTCGGTGCCGATGCTGATCTGATATTCACCATCCTCCGGCAATTCACCCGTCCAATCCCACGCGCCGTCGGAGAGACGGTCGGTGGGCGCGTAAACCGTGAAGGAAGTCTTTCTGCCCGCGACCAGATGTACTTTCATCCGCTGCCCACGGCGCGCGCGGAGATAATAATCGTGGCTCGTGCAGAGCTTGATCCGGTCGCGGACGACCGCCTTCGTGCGCCCGCGCGCGAAGTGCAACTCTTTGCGGACGGAGACATCCGTGCCCGGACATTGCCCCGACTCGTCCGGCGAAAAACTGACGGCCTGCGCGGGCGGGACGCTGACGCACACGCCGAGCAGCGCGAGCGAAAGGATGAACGCTTTAGTTCTTTGCATCGGTCGTCACCGTCAAATTCTACCGGCCGCTTCTTCAGTCGCCCGCCATCGTCGCCGGCGCTTCGGTCTTGGCGTGCGGCGTCGCTATAGATTTCCTCAACCTTGAGCCGAAAAACTCCGGGACAATTAAAATCGTGCTTATCGCGTTTTTGAAATGAATGAGTCCGTTGCTAAATTTTGGTGGCCGTTGCCACCCGCGAGCGGCGCGAGATGTTTTCTGAAATCTTCGGGAAACTTCTTGATGGCCGACTGGATCGGCCAAGAGGCCGCATCGCCGAGCGGGCAGAACGACTTGCCTTCGATGTTGTCGCACAAGTCCAAGAGCAACTGCGCGTCTTCGGGTTTGCCTTCGCCGCGCGCGATGCGTTTGAAAACTTTGACGAGCCAGTCCGTGCCCTCGCGGCAGGGCGTACACCAGCCGCACGATTCGTGCTTGTAAAACTCCGTCAGGTTTTTCGTCGATTCGAAGATGTCCACCGTGTCGTCCATCACGATGAAGCCGCCCGACCCGACCATCGAACCGGCGGCGACCAAGCCCTCGTAGTCCATCGTCACGTTTTTGCCTTCGATGTCCGACGCGGGCATGATGTAGACGCTCGACCCGCCTGGAATCACGGCCTTCAATTTGCGCCCTCCGCGGATGCCCTGGCAGTCTTCCATGATGAACTTTTCCATGTCCGAGTAGCCCATCGGGAGTTCGTACACGCCGGGGCGGTTGACGTGGCCGCTGACCGACCAGAGCTTCGTGCCGCCGCTTTTCTCCGTGCCCAACTTTTGATAAGCCTCGCCGCCCATCTTGATGATGTCCGGCACGGCCGTCAGCGTCTCGACGTTGTTGACGACCGTCGGGCAGCCGTAGAGACCGGCGACGGCCGGGAAGGGCGGCTTCATGCGCGGGTGGCCGCGCAAGCCTTCGAGCGAGTTCAAGAGCGCGGTCTCTTCGCCGCAGATGTACGCGCCCGCGCCCGTGTGCGTGTAGACCTCGCAGGCGAAATCCGTGCCCAGAATCTTCTCGCCCACCAGCCCCGCCGCTCGCGCTTCTTCGATAGCGCGATCCATGATCTCGATGAGATAGCGATACTCGCCGCGCGTGTAGATGTAGCAAGCCTTCGAGCCGAGCGCGTAGGCGGCGATCAGCATGCCCTCGATGAGCATGTGCGGATCGCGCTCCATGATATAGCGATCCTTGAACGTGCCCGGCTCCGACTCGTCGGCGTTGCAGACGACGTACTTCGGCTTCGGCGAATCCTTCGGCACGAAACTCCACTTCATCCCCGTGGGGAATCCCGCCCCGCCGCGCCCGCGCAAGGCCGACTTTTTCAACTCGCCGATCACGTCGTCCGGCGACATGCCGCCGACGACCTTGCCGAGCGCGTCGTAGCCGCCATGCCGGCGGTAGGTTTCCAGCGTCTCGGAACGCTCCAGACCGACGCGGGCGAGTTGTAGCGGTTCGCAGCCGATAGCACCGATAAACATATTCTTTACAGGAGACGAAAACTTGTCCTCTTTAAACTTCGGGAGACTTTTAACGCACGCCGTTCGAGAGTTGATTGCTGCGACATCGCTCGATCAGTTCGTCCACCTTCTCCGGCGTCAGGTTCTCGTAATAGTCGAAACCGATCTGCATCATCGGCGCGGTGCCGCACGAGCCGAGACATTCGACTTCGGAGAGCGAAAACTGTTTGTCCTCGCTCGTCTCACCCGGCTTGATGCCGAGGCGGCTCGCGCAGTGTTCGGCGATCTTGTCCGCGCCGACGATCTTGCACGAAAGCGTGCGGCAGACCTGCAAGTGATACTTGCCGACCGGCTCGGTGTTGATCATCGAGTAGAAGGTCGCCACCTCCCAGATGTCCGTCACGCGCACGCCCAAACGATCTGCCAGATAGGCCACGCCGGGCTTGTCCAGATAACCGCGCTCGCGCTGCACGATGAACATCAGCGGCAGAATCGCCGAACGCTTCAACGGATACTTCGCCAGATGCCCCTCGATCTCCGCTTCGACCGCCGCCGAAAACGTGGCGATCTCGTCGGGCACGGGCGCTTCCTGCGGCAGAGGGTTGTTGGGCGTAAACTGTTTACTCATAACTTGACTGTCAGTTGTCCGTGGTCAGTTGTCAGTTGTTCAAATCCGTCTTTAGCCACTCGTGTGATAACCACTTGCGACTGACAACCGACCACGGACAACTGACCTTTTATCGATCAATTTCGCCGAGCACGATGTCGAGTGAGCCGATGATGGCGACCACGTCCGCGACCATCTCGCCCTCGGCCATGTGCGGCAGGGCGGAGAGGTTGATGAACGAGGGGCCGCGAAAGTGTACGCGCGCGGGCTTCGGCCCGCCGTCGCTCCTGACGTAACAGCCGAGTTCGCCCTTCGAGCCTTCAATCGGGTGATAGATTTCGCCCGCCGGGACGTTGAAGCCTTCGGCCACG
This sequence comes from Pyrinomonadaceae bacterium, assembly GCA_035644995.1. Classification (GTDB taxonomy): domain Bacteria; phylum Acidobacteriota; class Blastocatellia; order Pyrinomonadales; family Pyrinomonadaceae; genus JAIVJZ01. Next base: position 10,546 of record DASQNL010000273.1, read on the forward strand.
ATCAGGAAGTGATGGATGAGCGCGTCCATGTGCGTCTTCATGGCCTCGCGGTCGGGCAGCACGACCTTCGGCGCGTCGGCCTTGACCGGCCCCGGTTTCAAACGGCCGAGAGCCTGCCGCGCGATCTTCAGAGACTCGCGCAGTTCGCGCATGCGGACGATGTAGCGCGCCCACACGTCGCAACTCTGTTCGACCGGAACCTCGAAGTCGTAAGTTTCATAACCCGTGTAAGGGTTCGTGCGCCGCACATCGACGGCCACGCCCGACCCGCGCAAACACGGCCCCGTGACGCCCATGTCGATGGCGTCTTCGGCCGTGATGATCCCGACGCCCTGCGTGCGCGTCTGGAAAATCCGGTTGCCCGACAGCAGCGTCTCAAACTCACCAATGGCTTTCGGGAACTTGTCGATAAACTGCTGCGCGCGCCGCTCGAAGCCGGCGGGCAAATCCATCATCAAACCGCCGATGCGAAAGTAGGACGGCGTCAGCCGCCCGCCCGAGGCGGCTTCGATCAAGTTCAAAATCTTTTCGCGCTCGCGGAAGGCGTAGAAGAAGACGGTCATCGCGCCGATGTCGAGCGCGTGCGTGCCCAACCAGACCATGTGCGAGGCGATGCGCTGCAACTCGCACATCAGCACGCGAATCACTTGCGCGCGTTCCGGGATTTCGAGGCCGAGCAATTTCTCCACCGCCATCACGTAACAGAGGTTGTTGCCGAGCGGATTCAGGTAGTCCATCCGGTCGGTGATGACGATGCCTTGCTGATACTTCTTATACTCGAACAGCTTCTCCATCCCCGTGTGGAGGTAGCCGATGTCGGGCGTGCATTTCACGACCATCTCGCCGTCGAGCACGAGTTCGAGGCGCAGGACACCGTGCGTCGAAGGGTGCTGCGGCCCCATCGAGATCGTCATCTGCGTGTCGAGCGGTTGATCGACAACCTCGAACTGTGTCGGTAAATTTGCAACCATAAGTTTCAGGTTTCAGGTTTCAAGTTTCAAGTTTCAGGTTCTTTGTCTCGAACTTGAAACCTGAAACCTGAAACCTGAAACTCTACGAAAGGCTGTACGGCTCGTAGCCGCGCAGCGGAAAGTCTTTGCGGAGCGCGTGTCCTTGCCAGTCGTCGGGCAAGAGGATGCGCCGCAAATCTGGATGCCCGTCGAAACGGACGCCGAACATGTCGAAGGTTTCGCGCTCGTGCCAATTGGCCGTGCGCCAGATGCCCGTCACGGTGGGCACGTGCGCATCTTCTTCGCCGACCACCACCTTCAGGCGCAGGCGATGAAATTTCGTCGTCGAAAAGAGATGATAGTTGACCTCAAAACGCGGGTCTTCTTCCGGCCCGCGATCAACGCCGCAGATGTCGGCCAGCAGGTTGAACGCAAAGTGCGGCGTCGTCTTCAAGTGCTCGCACAATTCGACGATGCGCTCGCGCGGGACGACAATCGTGATCTCGCCGAACGCCTGAATCACTTCCGACACCGCCCCGGCGTGCGTCTCTTGCAGCGCAGAGATCAACTGCGACCCGACTTGATCCTTTAAGGGTTCGCTCCCGGCCTGCCCGGCTATCGCCTGTTCGCGCTCAATATCTTTGCTCATTCAAATTGTCCGTAGTCAGTTGTCAGTTGGCAGTCGTTCAAATCCGTCTTTAGTAACTTGTGTGATGAACACAAACAACGGACAACCGACCACGGACAACTGACGGTTTTAAGAAGACCGTCGCCGCTCGTGACGCGAGGGGATCGTGTAGGGGCGCGAGACGTTGGCTTTCTCGTCCGCGTCCTGCGCCGCCGCTCCGTTGAGGGCGGAGATGCCTGAGCCGGGCAGCGTCCCCGGCGGGACGGCCTCGCGCGCCTGTTCGGTCGGGATGTCGCGCCGGTCGCGCAGAGACTCTTTCATCACCTTATCCTGCAACATCATCACGGCGTTGATGAGCATCTCCGGGCGCGGCGGGCAGCCGGGGACGTACACGTCCACGGGGACGATCTTGTCCACGCCCTGCACAATGGCGTAGTTATCGAAGACGCCGCCCGAAGTGGCGCACGCGCCCATCGAGATAACCCACTTCGGTTCCGGCATTTGATCGTAGATGCGACGCAGCACCGGCGCCATCTTGCGCGAGACGCGGCCTGAGACGATCATCACGTCGGCCTGTCGCGGGCTGGCGCGAAACACTTCCGAGCCGAAGCGCGCGAGATCGTTGCGCGCGCTCGTCGCGTTCATCATCTCGATGGCGCAACAGGCGAGGCCGAAAGTCGCCGGCCACAAGCTGGACTTGCGCGCCCAGTTGACGAGCGCGTCGAGTTTCGTCGTCAACACTTCCGGCAAGGCTTCCGCGATCTTATTTTCGAGACCCATGATTAAAACTCCTGAACCGCCTGTTAGGCCGCGGCGCGGTGTTCCAATTCCGCCCTGCGTCCTTCCTTCAAAGCCAGCGCGCGCGCTTCGGCTTCGGCTTCCGTCCGCGCTCGCTCGTTCCAATCGAACAAGCCCTTCTTCAACACGTAGACGTAGCCGACCAGCAGCAACACGACGAACAGCATCATCTCGATGTAGATCAAATTCCTCATCGCCGACCCCTGCGCCGCGAGCGACTTGAAGACCACCGCCCACGGCATCAGGAAGATCAACTCGATGTCGAAGAGGATGAAGATCATGGCGATCAAGTAGAACTTGACCGAGAAGCGTTCGCGCGCCGACCCGACCGGGTCTTTGCCACACTCGTATGGCATCAACTTCGTGCGCGTCCGCTTGCGCTGCCCGACGAGTTGAGACAAGAGGATGTTGCCGCCCGCGAAACCTCCGGCGACGAGAAACATCAACAGGATCGGCAAGTAATCTTTCAGGTCGAAATTACGCACACCGGCCTCCGTCAGCTTGTGCTGATAAAGAGCGTAAAGCCGCTCCAAAACTAGATTGAGAATGATGGCACAAAGTCATGGTAGTGCAAGGTCTAAAGGGTGTCAAGGGAGTGAGCGCGCCGCGCAAAAGCCCCGTTTATAAGGAGATTGACCCTCTTCGGAGGGCTATGTTACTGTTTCAAGCGGCGACCCCGGCGGCAATCCTTGGGTCGCATTTTTCCACCACCGCCGCGCCCGCGCGCTTTCCTGTAATCATCGTGATCACTGGCTTCAACACGGATATTGAGTTTGACGGCGTCGTGTACCACGTGCAGACGGAAGACAAAGGACTCGACACGCCGTTGCTCCTGTCGCTCGTCTACGTCGGCGGCGCGATTCTAGCGAGCAAGCGTTCGCCCTATCAAGACCTCATCGACGAGGGGTTCGACCCGCTCATTCTCACCGAACGACTCCAACGCCAGCACAAGCTCATCTGCGCCGCCGTTAAGGCCGGGCGGATTGAAGACCTCAAACGCCTGTCGCCCCGCGACGTGAGCGACGCCGTCGCGCCGCCCGCGCCGCCCGCGCCGAAGCCCATGGCGGCGAAAGCTCCCGTCCAACCACGCGAAGCAGCCCCGGTCGTAGCCGAAACCGTCGCGCCTCAAGTTCTACAGATCGAGGACGAGTTGGACATTCTCGCACTGGAAGATGTGCCGCCCGTGCGGGAAAGCGTCCCGGCCGAGGTTGCGCCGCCGGTCAGCCAACCGCTACCGCCCCCCGTGCCGCCCGCCAAACCGGCGCGTCTCGTCGGCAAGCAGGAAGATGATTTCATTCAGGTGGAAGCCGAGGGCGCGTTGCATTTGAGCCTGATGGAGGAGCAGGAATTCCACGCGGGCGAAGTGGTGACGATCCGCATCCGCGTCAGTCGCGGCGCGGGCGATGGCCGCATGGCGGCGGCCAACGTGCCCGTGACGGTCAAAATTCTCGGCACGGAATTTCGCCCTTTGATCTTGTCCACACGCTCCGACGCCGACGGCGTGGCGACCATTCACGCGTGGCTGCCGCGCTTCACGAAGGGACGCGCCGCGGTGCTCGTGCGCGCCGCCCTCGACGGCTTCACCGCCGAACTGCGCCGCGTCATCCACCAGCCTTGAAGGGGAAACTATTGCGCGTCCAAGTCAATGGGGAAGCCCGCGAACTGCCGGAGGAACTCACGCTCACGGAATTAGTCCGCCAACTCGCGCTCGCGCCCGAACGACTCGCCATCGAACTCAACCGCGAAGTGGTGCGCCGCGCCCGCTGGGCGGAGACGGTGTTGCGGGAGGGTGACCTGGTGGAAATCGTCCATTTCGTCGGCGGCGGCAGCAACTTGAGCGGCGCGCCCCGGAGGATAAACTGAATGAAGCCGTCGTGGCCGGCGGTTTTTATAACCCGCTCGCCCCGGTTGGCGTATAATAACTTCGACCGGCGCTCTTAACGCGACGCGACGACCGCAGTGGTCGCTCTTGCCGCCGCCGGAAAACGAGTCGCATAGGCGTCAAACGTGATCGCCCTTTTCATCATCGCATTCGCCCTGCTCGCGGCAACCGCCTACACACTTTATCGCAGGCAGCACGCGTCATCCGACTATCCGGCGCAACTCGAAACGAGACCTCCTGCGCCGCGCAGCCTGTTCGATGATCAGGAAACAGAGCCGGAGCGTCGGCGGCTCCTCGCGGCCGAGGCGGGTAGAGAGGCCGCGGCGCGCACCGCATCGCTTCTCAAACGCGCCGCCGAGGGCGACCTGACCGCACTCGCGGAAGCGCACCGCGCCCAAGACCCCGCGCTTTATGCGAGCGTGTTGGACGCCCTGCTCGACCGGGCGGCGGACTCGGAAACGCATTTGCGCTCGCTCGCTTCGTTCATCACGAACGACACGGACTTGCGCGGAAGCCCACGTCTCGCCGCCGCCTACGCGAAACTCTGGCGCGAGCATCCCGACCGCCGGCGCACCGCCCAAACGCTCCATCTGGCCGCGCTCTCGGACGACGCGAGCGCGTTTGAGCGCGCCGTCGTCGAGGCGACCGAGGCCGCGCGCGGGGGTCGTCTCACAGAGATCGGTCGGGAAGAATTGTCCGCGCTGATCGAAAGCGAATACTGGATTTTGAGTTCGGCGGCGCGTCGCACGGGCGAGGGGTTCGCGTTGAAACAACGCCTCGCCTCCCTCCGCGATGAAGCGTCGGCGAGCAAAGCAGCGGAGTCTCCGCAGGCGGAAAGCTGACCGCCGGACGCGCCAAGGGGGTTGGGTTCGCGTGCGCGCCTGACGCACGCCGGGTTGAATTCTTTAGCCGTTGCACCGCAACAAAGGAAGCGACATGGACATCAACGATCTCTTCAACAATATGCCACTCCTGATAGTCCTCGGAATCGTGGCTCTCGCCCTGCTCATCCTCCTCAGCAAAATGTTCGTCAACGTCGGCGGGCGCGAAATCGCCATCAAGGAGCGCCGGTATCTCGGCGCGAAGATGCCGCCCGGAAGAGTCGTCGCCACCGAGGGCGAGGTCGGCATTCAGGCCGACGTGCTCAAGCCCGGACTGCACCTCATCAAGTGGCCGTTCGAGAACGTGGTGCGCAAAGTGCCGCTCATCGAAGTCGGCGCGGAAGAACTCGGCATCATCGAGGCCGTGGACGGCGAGCCGATGCCGCCCGGACGCATCTTCGCGCCCGACCGCGCCCAGAACGCGCACAACAATTTTCAAGACCCCATCGCCTTTATCAAGCAGGGCGGCGTGAAAGGCATCCAATTGCGGACGCTCCCGCCGGGCTTGTGGCCGATTCACCCTTACCTGTTTCGCGTCTCCGTGGCGAAGGCGACCGTCATCCCGCCGGGCAAAGTCGGCGTCGTGACGGCGGCCGACGGCGACCAACTCGATGCCGGGCGGCTGCACGGCAAAGCCATCGAGGGACATCGCAACTATCAGGACGCCGAGCAGTACATCTCGAACGGCGGCCAGAAAGGGCCGCAGGTGGAAATCCTGACGCCGGGCACTTATCGCATCCTCACGCAGTCCATCTCCATCGAAGACGGCAGCGAGACCAAACACGGCCTCTTCTTCGTGCGCCACTACGACGCGACGGTCATCAACGAAAACAACATCGGGCTGGTCGAAGCGTTGGACGGCGCGCCGCTCGACCCGCGCGACTACGTGGCGACGCCCATCCAAGGCCACGACAATTTTCAAGACTGCAACGAGTTCATCACGGGCGGCGGCCAGCGCGGCCCGCAGAAGGACATCCTCCTGCCCGGCACCTACTACATCAACCCGCTCGTCTTCAAAGTGATTCCGGAATCGGCGAAGGAAGTGAAGCCGGGCGAGGTCGCCGTGATCGTGTCGAACATCGGCAAAGACCCCGGCGAGGAAATCCGGCGTTTGATGGCGGCGAAGGTGCGCGAGCGGATGGAGCGCGAGGAGCAGGCGCACGTGGAGCAGGCCGCCGCGCGTCTCGACAAACTCGGCGACGAGCAGCGCAACGTGTTGCAGATTCAGGAAGACCTGCTCTCCGGCGACCCCGCCGACCGCCGCCTCGACGAAGGCGCGCACGAAGCCTACGTCGTGCCCGACGGCTATCGCGGCATTCAGGAGATCGTCGTCGGCCCCGGCCGCTACTACCTCAACACGCTCGCCCTCACGCCCATCGTGATCCCGACGACGAACCAGACCGTCGAGTGGACGGCGGGCGAAGTGAACCAATCGTTCAACCCGTTCGAAGTCATCTCGAAAGACGGCTTCACGATGCAACTCGAAGTGCGGGTCGTGTTCCGCGTCAAACCGGAAGACGCGCCCTTCATGGTCGCCAAGATCGGCTCGATTGATAAGCTGATCCAGAACGTGATGCACCCGCTCATCGACTCCATCTTCCGCAATCAGGCCTCCGAGTCGTCGGCAATGGCCTACTTGCAGAACCGGCACGAGGAGCAGGAGCGTGCGGAGGCGCGCGTGCGCGCTCACCTGTTGAAGTATCACGTCGATGTCGTCAACGTGCTGATCTGCCACATCCACCTGCCCGCCGAGTTGATGAAGACGCAGACCGAGAAGATTCTCGCCGAGCAGCGTTTGAACATGTACGACGCGCAGCGCGAGGCCGAAGAAAAGCGCATCCAACTCGCGCGCATCAGCGCGCAGGCCGACAACCAGAAAGACCTGATGGCGGCCACGGTCGGCGTGGACATCGCGGGCAAACGCTCCGAGCAGCGCATGGCCGAGGCCAACGGCGAGGCGCACTATATTCTCGCCACGGGTAAGGCCGAGGCCGAGAAGGTGCGTTTGATGGGCGAGGCGCAGGGCGTCGCCTATCACGAACAGGTGAACGCGCTCGGCGCACAGGGCGTTGCGCTCGTCGAGACGCTTCGCGTGATCGGCGAGAAGGGCGTCCGCATCACGCCCGACGTGCTGGCGACGGGCGGCGGCGACGGCGGCGCGGGCGGCGGCCTCGGCACGCTCCTCCTCATGAACCTCTTCCGCGACCGTCTCCCCAACGGAGGCGGCGAGAACGGGACTAAACTGGCGAGCGGCGACGGCGCGGGAAACGGGGGCAACGGGTCGAAGTTGAAAGGATAATTCTCGACCTGAACAACCAACCTCCCACGAGCGGTTTTGCCCCGCGAGGGGCAATTGATAATAGCCCGGAACTTTAGCCGGGTATGCTTGGGTTAGGATTTTCCAGTCCCGCAGGGACGGTTGAACAAACCTTTCAACCGTCCCTACGGGACTCAAATATTTTCGCTACGTTGTTCCCGGCAATAAATTGCCGGGCTATTATCAAACGTCCCTGACGGGACTATTTCATAAGAGGCTTTTGATTCAAGTCGAATCTGAGTGTAAAGTCGTCTTATAATTCGGCGGGGAAAATTTTTAGAGCCATGTCAACAGTCGCACTCAAACAAACGGAAACATTCGAGATCGGGGGGCGCGCCTTTCACTCGCGCCTGATTATCGGGACGGGCAAGTATCGCAGTTTCGAGGAGATGAAGGCGGCGCACCGCGCGTCGGGCGCGGAGATGGTGACGGTGGCCGTGCGCCGCGTGCCGCTCGACCGCAGCAGCGAGTCGTTCCTCGACCACCTCGACCCCGCGCTCGCCATCCTCCCGAACACGGCCGGATGTTACACCGCCGCCGAGGCCATCCGCACCGCCCGCCTCGCCCGCGAAGCCTTGAACACAGACCTCGTCAAACTCGAAGTCATCGGCGACCAGACGACGCTGTTTCCCGACAACGAGCAGACGCTCGAAGCCGCCCGCGTCTTGGTGAAGGAAGGCTTCACGGTGCTCCCATATTTCAGCGACGACCTGATCATGGCGAAGAAGCTGCTCGACGCCGGTTGCGCCGCCGTGATGCCGCTCGCCGCGCCCATCGGCTCAGGTCTCGGCGTGCAGAACCCGGCCAACCTCCTGATCATGCGCGAGCAGTTGCCGCAGGCGACGATCATCGTCGATGCCGGCGTCGGCACGGCGAGCGACGCGGCGATTGCCATGGAACTCGGCGCGGACGCCGTCTTGATGAACACGGCGATTGCCGAAGCGCGCGACGCCACGCGGATGGCCGACGCCATGCGCCTCGCCATCCGCGCCGGGCGGCTGGCCTATCTCGCCGGACGCATGCCGAAACGCCTCTACGCGAGCGCGTCCAGCCCCTTGGCGGGCGTGGTCAGGTGAACCGGGTTTTCCGATATGAGTAGCGACGCTCCCAAACCTCCCTTCAAATCGGTTGAAGTAAACATCTTCAATCAGGTTTACAGCCTGCGCACGAACCGCGAGGTCGAGCACATCAAGCGCATCGCGCGGCTCGTGGACGAGCGGATGCGTCTCATCTCCGCGCACACCACGGCGCACGACCTCGCCAAGATCGCCGTCTTCGCCGCCCTCAACATCGCCGACGAGTTGAGCGACACGCGCGATCACTACGAGAGGGAATTCCAGACTTTACTCACGCGCCAATCGGCGGACGCCGATGACGCCGCCGGAGCGGCGGGAGAGCCTGAACCGACTGAAACGGCCGCCGCCGCCGATGCTCCAAAATCCACGGAGCGGCAGTCGTGGTTTGAAGACATCTTCGGCGCGCCGGAATCCGAAGACGCCAGAGGCCGAAGCGAGCGTCTGAGCAGCAAAGTCTCCGCCAAACTCCAAAGCCTCCGCCAGCCGCCGAAGCCCGAAACCTCCTTCTCCATCGAAGACGACGACTAATTAAGACAGTGACAGATGACGGGTGACAGGTGACAAGTGACAGGTGACAGGTGACAAGTTAAAGAAAAGGTTTCTGATTTAACTTGTCACCTGTCACCTGTCACCTGTCAGCTTTAAGGGTTCGCGGCTTTCGGGGTGACGCTTGAGGCCGTCCCGTTGCGGCGAAAATCCGTCGCGTTGTTGTTCGTGTCGACCGCGTTCGGGCTGCGGATGAGGTCGTTCGTCGTGCCGCTCGTGAACGTCAGGAGCGTTCCTTCCCCGTAAGCGTTGAATACTGCCGCCGGGGGCGTCGCGCCTCCCTGATAGGCCAGCCCGTCTAACCGCACGCCGCCGAGTTCGATCTTGATCCCGCCCGTCGTATTGTTGAGATCAAAACCGCTTCCGCCGGGGTTGAAGTCCGACGACTGGCCGAAGGCGTCCGCGCCGCCCGCGATGAGAAAATAGCCGTGGGGCTGAATCAGGAACTTGTCGCCCGCCGCGTCGCCGACCGTTAGCGACTGGGGAACGTTGCCCGAACCGGCGGGCCGGAACGTGAGGACGAGTCCGGTGATGTCGAGCGTCTGACCGGTCGTGTTGTAAAGCTCGACGAAATCTCTGCGCGCCTGCGTGTCGGACGTGGCGAAGGCAACGACAGCTTCGTTGATGATGACTTGACCCGCGGAAGCGGCGGGCGGCGGTGCGACCGTCAAAGTAGCGGGCGCGCTCGCGACATTCGCGGACGTGGCCGTGATCTTGACCGCGCCCGCCGCTCTCCCCGTCGCCAATCCGTTCGCATCGATGGTGGCGACGCCCGCGTCATCCGTCGTCCAGTTGAAAACGACGCCCGGCATTTCCTGATCGTTCCGGTCGTAAGCCTTCGCGCTGAACTGTTGCGTTGCGCCCGCCGCGATGGCGGCCGATGGCGGCGTGATCTCGATCCGCGCGAGACTTGGCGGCGGCGGGTTCACCTTGAGAGTCGCCGCGTTACTCGTCATGCTGCGGTGGCCTTCGGCGGCGGAGGCCGTGATGTGCGCCGTGCCGCTCGCGCGCCCGCCGACGGTGGCGCGCGCTTCGCCGTTCGCGGGACTTTGATTGACGGAATCAATTGTCGCCACCGCGCCGTCGTCCGAATCAAAGTTGATGGCAGAGACGGGGAAAGGTCGGCCGTATTGATCGAACGCCCGCGCCGTGAATTGCTGCGCCTCCCCGGCGTTGATGGTCGCGGCATCGGGAGACAACAGGAGCCGCGCGAGCACGGGCGGCGGGGGATTGATCGACAGGGTCGCGGCAACTTCCAGCCCGCCCGCGCGGGCGCGAATCAGCGCGTTGCCCTCCGAGGCGGCGCGCGCCGTCGTTTCCGTTCCGCTCGCGGGCGCGACCGTGGCCTTGCCCGTGTCGCTCGTGTCCCAGATGAACGAGACGTTCGGCACTTCGCGTTCGCTACCGTCGAGCGTGGCGTAAGCCCGCGCGCGGAAAGTTTGCGTCGCGCCGATCTCAAGGGTGGCGGTCGCGGGGTCAACGGAGATGCGCGTGAGGGGCGGCGAATTGAAGGGTGTGCCGTCGGCGCGCGTGCCCGGCGAAAAGGGACGTGCGGCGGCGTTCGCGGCGAGCTTATGAGCGTTGAAGTCGCCGCCCGTCGAATCCGCGGCGGCGTCGGGCGAACGCGTCAACGATTGATCGACGGGAGCGGGCGGCGCGCCGCCAGGGGCGGCCGTGCCGTAGCTTTGAGAGGCAATCGTGATCTCGGCGTCGCCTGCGGGAAGTTTGAGCGAGACGGTGTCGCCCGCGTCATTCAGACCGAGCGACGAGGCGGCGAAGATGCTTGAGCCGCCGAACGCGGGGTCGCCGCGCGGCGGCGCGCCGCCACCGAAAACGACGTGCGAACTTCCGGCGGCGAGAGACGTGCCCGCAGGGAAGGTGAAACGTTTGGCGGTCGCGTCAGTCAACACGAGGCCGGAGATGTCCACGGGCGTTTGCGAACGGTTCAGAACTTCGACGAACTCGTCTTCGTCCGAGCGACGCACGCCGTCGCGGTTGGCGTCGCCTTCGACGGCGTGCGTGGCCGGGTCGTCCGGCGGCACGTCGGCCAGTATTTCGTTGAGAACGACGGGCACGCGCACTTCGAGCGAAGCCTGACCCGTGATTGTGCCGCCCGCGCCGTCGGAGACCGAGGCCGCAATCGTCGTCAGGCCGACGCCGCTGCCGCGCGCCAAACCCGCCGCGTCAATCGACGCGATAAACCGGTCGCCGGAAGTCCACGAGAAACTCGTGTCGCCGACGGGTCGCCCCTGCGGGTCGAAGGCTTGCGCGCTGAATTGAAGCGTGCCGCCGCGATTTATCGAGGCCGTGAGCGGGACGATTTCCACGCGGGCTATTTTCGGTTGCGGCGCGAGCACGCGCAGCGTCGCGGCGGTTGATTGAACGCCGCGCGCCGTGGCCGTGATCTGCGTCTCGCCCGTCGCCGCTGCATGCGCGAGGCCGTTGCCGTCAATCGACGCCACCGTCGCGTCGCCTGCTTGCCAGCGGAAGATAACGCCTTGAAGCTCGACCCCGTTCGCATCGAAAGCGCGCGCCGTGAATTGTTGTTGCGCTCCGCGTTCGAGGCTCACGGACGCGGGCGCGATTTCGATGCGTGAGATGGGGACGCGGTTGAGAAAGGGCGTCGCGTCAACGCGCGTGCCGGGCGAAAAGGAACGCCCGCCGCTCGCGGGAGCGGTCTCGTGCGGGGTGAACTCGCCCGCGACATCCGGGGCGCGCGTGAGCGATTGGTTGCGGTCGCCTTCAGGTTCGCCCGCGCCGCCGTAGGCCAACTGTTCGACGAGCGCGCCCGACGGATCGAGTAGCCTGACGACGCTGCCGCCGTTCGTGAGAGACAGCCCGCCGGTTGAGGAGGTCACGACGAGCGCGCCCGCGAACGCCGGATGAGCGGGATCGAACGTGGCCGATTGCGCGCCGCCGAACACGACCACGCCCATGCCGGGTGCAACGACGGTGTCTGCCGCGAAGGTGTGGCGCACGGTGTCCGCGCCGCTCGCGCCGCGAGTCGTGAGTTGATAGCCGCCGAGGTTCAGGTCGGCCGCCGAGGCGTTGACGAGTTCGATAAACTCATCTTGCGTCGAACTGCGTGCGCCGTCGCGGTTGGCATCGCCCGCCGCGCCGTCGGGCGGGTCGGCGAGAATCTCGTTGATGACGAGCGTGAGCGGGAAGACCGTCAGCCGCGTCGTCGCGGAAGCCTCGCCGGAGGTGGCCGTGATGGTCGCCGACCCGGCACGCACGCCGCGCGCGACGCCGCCCGCGTCTATGACCGCGATGCTCTCGTCCGACGAGTTGAAAGCGACGGGCGCGCCCGTGATCTCGGTAGCGTCCGCATCCCGCACCGTAGCCGCGAAACGCACGGATCGGCCGACGCCCACCGAAGCCGCAGCCGGAGGTTCGAGCGTGATACTCGCCGCACGGCGCGTGCCGTTGAAAGTGATGTTCGTCGGGTTGCTCTCGCGCCCGTCGGCGCGCACGACGAGCGGGACGACCCCCGCCCCGGCGAGCGAGCGCGTGAGCAGGACGTGTATCTCATCCAGACCGGGCAGGTCGGGCGAAGGCAAGACGTTTTCAACGGTCAAGGCGCGCCCGCCGATGCTGACGCCGACCGACTCGGCATGCCGCACGCCGGTCGAAAAGATGATGAGCCGCCGTGGTTGATTGGCGGCGTCAACCGGATCGAAGGGGCTGCGTAAGGATGTCTGCGCATCGAGCGCGACGCTTGCGCCGCTGCCGTCGCCGCCTTCGGTGAAGACGCCGGGCGCGGCGCGCAGCGTCGTGACGAAGGCGCGCGACTCATGGCCGTCGTGATTGCGCGCCACGACTTCGGCCGTGCCCGTCTCGGTTGCGGCCGGGACGTGGAAGTTGATCTGCGTGGGCGAGGCGTAGAAGAGTTGGGCGCGCCGCCCGTTCACGGTGAGCGACGCGCCGCCGAGCGTCTGTGGAAATGCGCCGTCGGCCAGCCGCCGCGCGCGCGCCGGGCTGAGGGCGAGATTGACGCCCCTCACGACCGCGATTTGATCGGGAGCGATGGCTTTCACGCCGGAGGGTTCTTTACCGAACGACGCCCCGTGTAGAACTTGCAGGTTGTTGGAGAAGGGCGCGCGGGCATCGAGGCTCGCCAGATAAATCTCGGAGTTGTTGGCAAAGTCGTTATCCGAAACCGCTTCACTGAGCACGCGCGGGAAGTTGAAGACGACGAGCGAGCCGTCTTCGTTGAGAGCCGAGACGACCTCGGCCGTCGCGCCGGATGGGGCATCGGTGATGCGGGAAAATTTGCCGGTGGGGAGGTCGTAGAGATACAACTCGACGCTGGCGTCGGCGTTGCCGCCGGAGACGTTGCGCCGCGTGGCGAAGGCGACGCGCGAACCGTCGCCGCTGATGGTCGGGTGGAGCGGAACGTCTGCGGCGCGCGAGCCGAGCGCGGTGAGTTGCCGGATTTGAGCGTTGCGCCCGTCGTAGAGAAACACCTGAGTTGTCCGCGCCGCCGTCCGCGCCGAATAAACTACGCGCCGCCCGTCGTCGCTGATCGCGCGGCCGTAGGTCAGAGACAATTCTTCAACGCCGGCCGCGACGACGCGCGCCGAGTTGCCGTCGCGTTCAAACAACATCAAATCGCGCGCCGGCGAAGCCTCGCCGCCGACG
>DASQNL010000274.1:0-6771 GCA_035644995.1 Pyrinomonadaceae bacterium
AAGACCTCTTCGACGAGCCGGTGCGCTTCGTCGCGGAGTTTTTCGTCTTTGGTCTGCTGGTAGCCGAGGACGTAGTAGTTGCCGAGGCGCACGCGCGCGTCGAGGTTGTTGGCGTCGAGCGCGACGGTGCGGCGCAACTCCTCGAAGGCTTGCGTGAACTGTTCCATGCCCTCGTAGGCGCGCGCCAGCCCCCAGTGCGCCTGCGCCAGTTTGTCGTCAATCTGGACGGCGTTGCGGAATTCGAGCGAGGCTTCCTGAAACTTCTTCTCGGTCAGGTAGGCTTCGCCGCGCTCAAGGTGTTCGGCTTTGGCTTTTTCGGGATTGGAACAGGCGACGGTCGCAAACGCGCAGGCGGCGACGATCAAGGCGAGCAAAACAGACGACAAACTCCGGCCACTGCCGGAGCGCGGGCACTCTTTGTGATTCATCTCGGTCTTTCGGACTCCTTCGCGGCTCTTGCCGTCTGCTCGACCGGGGCAACGGTCTTTGAGCGGCAGCCGCGTCTGTTTTAGTTAAGCCGACAAAACATCCTCGTTTAGGCCGCTTGCGGGTGAGGCACACCCCGAACGACGTTAAACTTCACAATAATAAAACCGGCAATCGAGTTTCTCTTCCTGAAACGGCGGCTTCCATTTCCCCAAGCACCGCCCCGCTTTCATGTTACCACTTCCGTCCCGCTCCGCGCGCGACTTTCCCACGCTTAGTTCGGGATGAACTGCGGGAGCACGGGCGCGCTCTGCGCCGCCAGATCGGTGGCGAGCGCGAGCGCGTCCGCTTCAGACCTGTGAATCGGCACGATCACGCGCACCATCGCGCCGTCGCTGCGCCTGCGCTTGAGGCTATCCACCACCGTGTAAATCTTCCCCCAGTATTCGCTCGCCACCACGCGCCCGCGCCCCTGATACCAGTAGATGAGCAACTGGCGCGCTTCGCCGTTCTGGATGATGTAGCGGTTGGCCTCGAAGGGCGCGCCGCCGCCGACGGGTGTGATCTGAATGGTGGCCGGTTCGTTCATCGTCCAGCCCGCGCCGGGCAGGCAGTTGAGCGGGCTGTGATAGGTTGCGCCGTTGCGCTGCGTCGCGTAATAGCCGACGTAGAAGTTGCCCGAACGCCCGTCGGGCAGCACGTAATCGCGCGCGAGGTAATCGTCGGCGCGCAGGACGCTCTCCGTCTGCGCGTCGAAACGGATGTCCGCGCCGCGCTGACGCCACTGGCCGAGCGTGTTCGGAAACTCTTTCAACTCGTGCCGCACCACGCTCGCCTCGCCGATGTGCTCCCACAAATTGACCACCGAACCGCCCACGAGCAGTAATGCCAGCAACCCCCAGAAATGCCACTTCTTCGATTTCATATATTGATTACTTCTCAACTCTCAGCCTTCGGCCGGCAGTTTTGTCGGTTCCCGCATGAGCCGACGGCCGACCGCTTTCGCTCACGACCCGCCCGCGCCGCGTTCGCGCAGAGACATCGTCGCCGCCGGAGTGGTCGCCGCCGTCGCCGCGCCGACGAGCGATGCGTCGTGCGCCTCGTCGGTCGTCGTGCGCGCCGGGGCGACGGCCTCTCCCGTGCGCCCGGTTTTTCGCGGCGGAGAAGGAGGCCGCTTGCGCGCCCCGATTTTGTCGAGCGCCCAGCCGAGCGCGAAAAGCAACAGGAACGCGGCGATGTAGACGACCCAGCCGGAGAATTCGTGGAAGAACCCGTCGGCCACTTCCGTCCCGTAGTAACGCGCGAGGATGCCCGTGCCGCTCACGCGCCCCGCGTTCGTGATGATCGCGATGGGCACGGCCGAGAGCACGAGGATGGCCGAACGCCACGTGCCGTAACGCTTCAAACTCGCCCACAGCCCGCCGCCCTGCTGCCCGTCGCCGCGCGGGTGCGTGAAGTAGGCGAAGACGACCGCGAGCGTCATCAGCGTCATCAAAGAGCGGATGCCGCTACAGGCTTCGACCACTTCGAGTTTCTTCGTGACGGTCGAATTCAGAGGCATCAACTCGATGATGTTTCCCTGCCTGAGCACCGGGATGTCGAAGGCGCGCATCGCCCACACGGCGCAGCGCGACGCGAACAACTGCAACGGGAACGCGATCTGGTTGAAGATGATCGCCGGGATGGGAATCGCCAGCGCGAGCAGGAGCAGCGGGACGAGGGCGAGGCGCAGGATGTGCCAGCCCCAGAAGTAGATCGTGATCCCGGCCAGCATCACGACGAGCGAGGTGCGCTGCATGAACAGTTCCGCGCCCGCCGTGCCCGCCCACAGCATCAGCAGCGCGCCGCAGACGAGCGCGCCGCCCCACATGAGCGACGGCCGCTTCCGCGCGCTTTCCAGACGCTCGCGCTCGCTCCACAGGATGTAGCCGATGATGAACGGAATCAACAGCCCGTGCGAGTAGTTTTCGTCCACCCACCACTGGCCGCCGAGTTTCACCAGCACCAGCGCGTAGACGAAGAACACGGCGGCGGCGACCGCCACCGGCTTCCAGAGTTGAGGGACTGTTAAGGCTGTCATCGATTATTACACTTCAGGAAAACTTTCGCGCTTGCGGAGGCAGGCCGGGTCGCGTGAACGGGAAGAAACACACGCGCCGTTTAAGAGAGTAACAAAAGGGTAGCGGGAGGGGCAATAGGAAAAGGCGGCGACGGGCGGCGGGCGACGGGCGGCGGGCGACGGGCGACGGGTTGAAGCCCGCCCCGGATTTCTCCTCGCCGCCCGTCGCCTGTTACCGCTCGCTCGCCTTCACCTTTCTCCTTATTTGATGTTGATCGAAGCGGCGTTGCTGCGCTGGCCGTTGACGACGATGTTGAGATCAACCAACCCCGCGCCGCGCATTTCGGGGTGGATCAAGACGTTGACTTGATCGAGGCCGGGCATGCGCCCATTGAGCGCGCCCGCAAATTCCACGGGCAGATGATACAGTCGCCCGTCCCGTGTGCGCGCTTCGACCAACAACGACTCGGCGACGTTGACCATGATCTGGCCGTTCTCCATCCGCACGTCGTTCGCGCCATAGAGGTTGGCCGCGCCCGCCGTGATGCCGGTCGCAAACAGCGTCACGCGCGTGCGTTTGTCCGCGCCGAGCGCGTGCGGCGAATTCACGTCGTAGGAGGCGAAGGCGGCGGCGGGTTCGCTGCCGTTCAGGGAGAGCGCGTGTCCCGCGCCGCTGCCGTCGGCGGTGAAGAGGGCGGGCGCGACCGTGTTGACGATGACCGTGCCGCGCGAGACGTAGCCGTCCTGCGAAGTCACCAGCACTTCCAAGTCGCCCTGCGGCAAGCCTTGCGGCATGAGGAACGAGATGCGCGAGGGCGAGACGTAGAGAAGCGGCGCGGCGCGACCGTTGATCGAGACGCTCGCGCCCCCGAGTTCGAAGGGCAGCGGATTGTTGCCGCTGCGATCCGCGACGATGCTCACGCGCGCCAGCGGACTCTGCCCCGCGTCGCCCGTGATCGTGCCCAGACTGAGCGGCGCAAGCACGGGCGACATGCTCGCGCTGGAAAGGGTGCTCGCCGCGCCGATGACGGCGAAGTTGGTCGCCGCCGCGGGCGCGTGCGCGAAGTTCCCGGACGTGCCTCCCGCGGAGGGCAGCATCAAATCGCCCACCTGCGCGAGACGCGAGGCCGTGATCTGCAAACGGTTCTGCACGCCGGAGGACAGCGCGCCCGCCGCCGCCAGAGCTTCCGAGGCGCGCGAAAAGTAGAGCGAGGCGCGCAGGCCGGCGTCAATCTGCCCGGAGGCGGGGAAATTATTGACCTCGGTGATGAAGGCCGCGTAGGCCGTCTCAATATCCTTCTCCAAGACGTTGATCTCCGAGTCCGAGGCCGACGGCGCGGCGGCCAGCCTGGCGGCCGCGAGACGCGCCGCCGCGACGAGGCCGGGAGCTTTGAGCGAGGTCGGCGTCGGCGTGGGGGTGGCGGTCGGGGAAGGAGCCGGGGTCGGCGTGGGGGTCGGCGTGGGGGTTGCCGACGCGGAGGGGGCGGGGCTGATGCGTGCGATGAACATGTCGCGCCGCCCGCCCGGCACGCCCCAGTTAGACGTGAACGCGACGAACCGGCCGTCGCGCGAGATGTTCGCGCGCGGGCTGTCGTAATAGCTCCCCACGATGGCCTGATGATGGAACAGACGACGCACGCGCCCCGTGCCATCCGTCGCCACCTGCACCACCTCGCCCTGCATCACGCCGTTCAAGTGCGGCGTGTAGAAACTCACCAACGCCCACTCTTCGTTGTCGGCCAGCATCGAGACGTGGAAGCCGCCGTAATTGCCCTGTGCCGAGAGGTCGAGGATTTTGCTGTGGCGGCGCGGCGTGGCGAGGCTGCGGGCGGAGATACCGACCAGATAGTTGCCGTTGCCGACCGCCGTGCCCGTGCCCACGTCGTAGTGCGAAGGCGCGTGGTCGGGCGCGTCGTCGGTCAAGCCCGTGGCCTGTCCCGTCGTCAGGTCGATGATGCGGACTTCGATCTTCCCGACGCCCTGCTCGTTCGTGTTGACGAACAGGTAGCGACCCGACTTGTCTATCCTGACTTCGTTGAGATCGTCGCTTGAGCGATAGAGAATCGTGTTGGTCGAACGGCGGTAGGCCAGGTAGCCGACCACAGCCCACGTGCCGGATTCCTGTAAGGTGCAGGCGAACACGTCGTCGTCCGCGCTCAAACTGCTTTGCGCGAAATAGTAACCGGCGGGCAGGCGTGAGGCGAGGTCGAAGGCGAGCGAATAGGTGCGCTCGCGCGCGTTATAACGCCAGAGCGCGGCTCCGGCGTGGCCGTAGAGAATGTCCGGTTCGGTGTGGCTCCAGGTTAAATCGTAGGTGAAGGGATAGCCGCCGTTGAGCAGGGGGAGCGTCTGCTTCGCGCCGAGACGGAAGCTGGCCGGGTCGAAGTCGTAGATGGCGGCTCCGCCCTCGCCGCTGGTGCCCATCACGAGCACGCGCGTGTTGTCGGAGTTGAAGGTCGGCCAGTATGAGTAAGATGTGCCCGCGCCGTTCGCGCCGTCGCGCTCGTCCGTCACGCGCATGATCTCCGTCCCGAAGACCGGGTCGGCGAACTTGGCTCCCGCCGCCGGCAACGCCGGCACGCCCGTGGGCGCGTGTGCGTCCAAGTCCGTCTTAATGTCGCCGCCGGGGTTCTGCGCGAACGTCGTCGCCGCTGCGCCGCCCGATGCGAGGAGCGCGAGCGTCAGCAGGAAAGCGAATTTGAGTTTGGAGAAAAGTAGACGGGCGGATTGGTGCGTGAACACCCGGGGGTCATTCATCTTGAGCCTCACTTCGGTAACCGGACAATCTCGCGGCTCTGTGGCCTCAACGAGACTCCTGGCTTTGCGAACCCGCATCGCTACGGGGGTGCCTTTAATTCGGTGATTACTGTGCCTGACGGAGGAGGAGTGGCAGACGCCGGCGAAACGGAGACGACCGCGACAGAGACCGGCCGCGGGCGCATGGAAGCCGTTGTCAACAGCGACTCCAACTCGCCTGGATTTCGGACTTGATAAATAAAAGCGTGGTTCGACGCGAACGTCTGAAACTGAAGGATTTTTAACGGATGGAAGAAAAGGAATTATCGAACGACGGGAACTGCACGCGAATAATTCCACCGCCACTTCATCCGGCGGGAGAACTTGAGCCTCCGTTTGACGGAGAGCTATTGAGGAAACAAGTTCCGCCGGGCGCGTGAACCGTCCGGGGCGATCCGGTTCACAGGAAATACGAAGTGACGGCTTTCTTCGATCGCCTTCGGCAACCAGACAATCTCCCCGCGCCCGCGCCCGCGTCGAAAAAGTTTCGACGCCGACCACGCACCGGAGAGACTCACGGCTTTGCGCCCTCGCCTCGCGACAAGTTTGCCATTATCGTGTGCAATCTCTACCTGAAAGAACAGTGTCGCACTCGCCTCTGCGGACGCGCACAACAGACAATTCATTAAACAGAATTTACCAACGCTTGTCAACGCTTTTTATCGTTGGCCGTATCGCCTGCTGCGAGCGCGGCCGGAGTCCGCGAACGGGACGGCCGGGGAGTGAAAATTTCTACAGAAAGCGCGGCCGATTAACACTTTACTCTTGACGGGACGCGCCGCTTAAGACAAGCTGAATGACGGTTTAGCAGTTCGACGCCCCGGCGAACTACCCCGCACACGATCAGGCCGACAAGGACATCACCATATCATGCGAAATCTCGCCCGCACGCTTCAACTCCTCCTGCTTTTCGCGGCTTTTTTCATCGCCCCGGAAGCGCGCGCGGAGCACGTCGTCATCACGAGCGGCTTCCTGAGCCACGGTAACCCCGTCCTTCAAGTCTTTCCGGGATATAGCTTCAATTTCGCGGGAGAGGGGATTTCGGCGCGGGGGGTTGACGAGAAATTAGGAAACGGCGGGGCGGGCTATAGCTGCCTGCCGTGCGCCCCCGGCGCGACCTTCCAGACGAATTCGCACATCACGCGCTTTACGACCAACTACCCTACCGGCGCGACCTACAACGGCACGTCTTATTCGAACGTCTGGTTCAACGGCAGCAGGTTCGACTTCGCCGTCGCACCCGTCGTCATTCCTTTCGACGCCGCGAACACGTTCAATCTCACTTCCGCCTTCACCTTCGAGGGACTTCTCATCGGCTCCGTCCAGCCGTTCAGCGACCCGCCCATCTTCAGCATGACTCTCAGCGGGCAAGGGCTGGCGACGCTCACCTTCTCGCTCATCAATCTCAACGGAGTTGTCGGCTACAGCCTCTCGAACATCAGATACGATTTCCAGCCTTCGGCCGTGCCCGAACCGGCCACGCTGCTCCT
>DASQNL010000275.1:0-5468 GCA_035644995.1 Pyrinomonadaceae bacterium
ACGCGGATCAGGTGGCGCGCGACCTGAAAGCCCTCAACGATCTCAACTTCTTCAATAAAACGAAATCGCGCGTCCTGACGCTCGAAGGGCCGCGCGGCGGCGTCGAGGTGGTTTTCGAGGTCGAGGAGTTGCCGGTCATCCGCGACTTGCAGTTCAAAGGGTTGTCGAGCGTCACCGAGTCGGACGTGCTCAAGGCGTTCCGCGAGCGGCGCATCGGCGTCCAGAAAGAGAATTTGCTCGACCCCGTTAAGATCAATAACGGAACCCGCGTCATCAAGGAACTGCTCGCCGCCTCCGGCCACCCGAATGCGACGGTGACCCCCAGCATCGAGGAAGTTTCGGCCACCTCGTCGGCCGTCACGTTCAATATCGACGAAGGCGACCGCGTGCGCGTCGTCGAGATCGAGTTCGAGGGCAACCGGAATTTCAAGGACGGCGAACTGCGCGGCGCGATGAAATACGTCAAAGAGGCGGGCTTCATCGCGCGCTTCAAGGGACAGGACATCCTCGACCGCGAAAAACTGGACGTTGACCTGCGCCTCATCCGCAACTACATGGCGGGCAAAGGCTATTTGCAGGCGCGTCCCGGCGAGCCGCGCATCGAAGGTTTGGGGCGTCGCCGCACCGGCTTCCCGATCCTCCCGCTGCCCCTGCTCTCCTCGACGGACGAAGCCCTGCGCATCACCATCCCGATCATCGAAGGCAAAGTCTATCGCCTTGGCGAACTCAAGATCGAGGGCAACTCGATCTTCGACGAGAGGGTGATCCGCTCCGTCATCGGTTTGAAACAGGGCGACGTGGCGAGCGGCGAACGCATCTACAAAGGTCTCATCGAAGACCTCAAAAAACTCTACGGCAATAACGGCTTCATCCAGTACACGGCCGAGCCGGAGCCGACCTACAAGGACAATCCCGCGAACCCGAACGAAGGCATCGCCGATTACACCATCACCATTGACGAGGGCAAGCAGTTCACGCTGCGCCGTCTGGAGTTCACCGGCAACACGTTTACGCGCGACAACGTGTTACGCCGCGAGTTCGTTCTCAACGAGGGCGACATCTATCATCAGGATTACGTCGAATACTCCGTCCTGCGTCTCAACCAACTCGGCTTCTTCGACCCGATTGACAAGGAGAAGGACGTGGACTTCCGCCAGAACGAGGAAGAGGGCCTGGTGGACGTGAACGTCAAAGTGCAGGAGCGCGGCCGCCAGCAAATCTCTTTCAACGGCGGCCTGTCCGGCATCGGCGGCTCCTTCTTCGGCCTCGACTATTCGACGAACAACTTGCTCGGGCGCGGCGAGAGCTTGTCGCTCAACTTCGCGGCGGGCAACCGCCAGCAATCGTTCGTCTTTTCGTTCACCGAGCCGCAGATTCGCAATCGCCCGATCTCGGCCGGGTTCTCGCTGTTCGTGCAGTCGTTGAAATTCTTCGGCGAGGGCACGTTCCTGTCGCAGAACGCGGACGCGCTGCAAGGGCTGTCGGGGTCGCAACTGGACTTCCTCAACACGGGCGACGAGAATCTGTTCACGCAGCGCACGGCGGGCTTGAGCTTGTTCGCCACCGCGCCGCTCTCGGAGTTCTACAAGAAACGCCCCTTCACGCTCTCGACGCGCATCGGACTCTCCTACGCTCTCTCGCAGACGAGCGTGAGCGACCCGGAGGTCAACACCGACCCGGCCAACCCGCAAAACGTCATCCCGGTTATCTACCGGCAGCCGAACATCCTGACCAGCCGCATCACGCCGAGCGTCGTTTACGACTCGCGCGACGTGCGCGGCGTGGACGCCATCGGCGGCAAACAGATCGCGCTGCAATTCGCCTTGGCCGGTCTCGGCGGCGACGTGCGCACGATCCAGCCGAGCCTGACTTACCAGCACTTCATCCCGGTCAGGAACAAGCGTTCGAACAACCCGCACGTTTTCGGCTTCCGCATCCTCGCCGGCCACGTCGGGTCTTTCGCCACGTCCGCGAAGATCAGAGATGCGCAGAACAACTCGCTCTCGTTCATTCAGGGCGTGCCCGTCTACGAACGTTTCTTCCTCGGCGACGAGTTCACCATTCGCGGCTACAACGTGCGCTCGATCAGCCCCATCGTGCCGATTGAGCAGTTCGTCAGTTCGCGCGGCGTGGTGGTGGCGAGCAATGCTTCGGGCACGCCCGTCGCGTTGCAGGGCTTACAGCAGTTCGCCTCGCTCGGCGAGTTCACCGGAGCCGGCGGCGCGAACAGCCGGTTCATCAATCGCGGCTTCCAGCCCACCGGCGCGGATACGCAACTGCTCGGCAACTTCGAGTATCGCGTTCCGATCTTCGGCCCGGTGAGCGTGGCCGGGTTTGCCGACATCGGCTCGGCTTTCAACCTGCGCAAGGGCGGCGACCAAGTCTTCTCGTCCCTGTTTCAGGACGACATCCCGTTTCTCAGCACGCTCGGCTTCATCCAGTGCCCGTCCAGTTCTTTCGGCATCGCGCCCGCAAATCTGACGACTCTGGTCGCGTGCCGCCCGGACTCGGAACTGGCGTTCACGGCCGGCTTCAGTCTCGTCGCGCGCGATAATCGCCTCGTCACGCGCGGGGAATTGGAAAACAACTCGGGCTTCCGCCCGATCGACCCGATCACCGGACTCCCGTTCGGCTTCCAGCCGGTGTTTCTGCGCGGCCAGGCACAGACCAATACGGCCGTGCGCCTCTCGCAGTCGGTCTTCGACAAGATCAGTGATTTCCGTTCGAGTATCGGCGTCGAGTTACGCGTGCAGTTACCGGTGGTCAACGTGCCGCTCAGGCTCATCGGGTTCTACAACCCAAGCGCGCGGCGCGGCGTCAACGACCAAGTCCCGCTGTTCTTCCAGGAAGAAAAGATGGGCTACCGTTTTAGCATCGGGCGGACTTTTTAACCCGTCTATTTGATAAACTGTTACGGCTGGCGCAACCTACGGCGAGCGAAAAGCACCTAAACGTGCGCCACCCATTTTAACTGTAAGGAGCAGTGCAAGAAAGACAATGAAACTATTTCGCTTTATCGCCGCCGCTTGTCTCGTCGCGGCCTCTCTCGTCATCTCGGTCGGCGCGCAGACGGCGGCGCGTCCCCAACCCGCCGCCCCCGCCCAGGGTGGAGCAGCCGCGCCCGCTTCCACGGGTCGCATCGCCATCATTGATTCCAGCGCGTTCAGCGACGAAAAGGCCGGCATCGCGCGCGTGGTCAATGCCATGAAGACCGTGGACGCGCAGTTTCAGCCCCTCCGCACCGAAGTGCAGGGCATGCAGACGCGCTATCAAGCCTTAGTTGACGACATCAACAAGACGAGCGCGGTCGCCGACCCGAAGACCATCGCGACCAAGACGGATCAGGCCGACACGCTCAAGCGCGACATGGAGCGCAAGATGCAGGACGCCCAACTCGCCATCAAGAAGCGCATGGACGAAACGCTCGGGCCCTTGCAGGAAGATGTCTTCAACTCGCTGCAAGCCTTCGCCCAAACTCGCGGCATCTCGATCATCATCGACGCCAGCCGCGTGCCGCTCATCTACGCCGCCGACAGCGTGGACATCACCAGAGACTTCATCGCCGAGTACAACCGCACGAAGCCGGCGACGGCCTCGGCGGGCGGCGCGGCTCGTCCCGCGGGTCGTCCGTAGGTCTCCGATTAGCCGCTCAGCCGTCAGTCGTCAGCCGTCAGCAATTTTTGGCTGATCAGCTGGCGGCTGGCGGCTGAGTGCTAATTATGGAAACTGTTCTCGACACGCGCGCCATTCAGGAACTCCTGCCGCACCGCTATCCCTTCCTGCTCGTTGATCGCATCATCGAACTCGTGCCCAAAGAGCGCATCGTCGGCATCAAACAGGTGACCATCGGCGAGCAGTTTTTTCAGGGACATTTTCCGGGCGCGCCCGTCATGCCGGGCGTCTTGATCGTCGAGGCGTTGGCGCAGGTGGGGGCTATCCTCGCGCTCCGCGAGATCGAGCGGCGCGAAGAAAAACTCGTCCTCTTCTCCGGCATCGAGCGGGCGCGTTTCCGCCAGCCCGTCGTGCCGGGCGACACGCTCACGCTCGAAGTAACGGCTTTACGCATCGGCTCGCGCATCCAGCGTATGCGCGGCGAGGCGAAGGTCGAGGGGCGCGTCGTGGCCGAAGCGGAGATCATGAGCATCGTCGCCGAACGAAGCGGCATCCAGTAAAGGCAGAGGGGGTAAGGGGAAAGGTTAAAGGGGAAAGGGAAGCCGGGTTTCTTCCTTTGCCCCTGACCCCTTCCCCTTTTCCCTTGTGTGGTTATTTATGATTCATCCGACGGCCATCGTCAGCGACCGCGCGCAACTCGGCGAGGACTGTTTCGTCGGGGCGTATTGCGTCATCGGCGACGAGGTCGTGTTGGGCGCGCGCGTGCGCGTCGAGTCGCACGTCGTGCTGGACGGGCGCACGCGCATCGGAGATGAGACGCACATCTACCCGTTCGCCTCCATCGGCCTCGCCCCGCAGGATTTGAAGTACAGGGGTGAGGCGGCCGAGACGCGCATCGGCGCGCGCAACCAGATACGCGAGTTCGTCACCATCCATCGCGGCACGGAGGGCGGCGGCATGCTGACCGCCATCGGCGACGACTGTCTCATCATGGCGCAGGCGCACGTGGCGCACGACTGTCTGGTCGGCGACCGCGTCATCATGGCGAACGCGGCGACGCTCGCCGGGCACGTCACCGTCGCTTCAGGCGCAAACATCGGCGCGTATTCCGGCGTCCATCAATTCTGTCGCATCGGGCGCGAGGCTTACGTCGGCGGCTATTCGGTCGTCGTCAAAGACGCGCTCCCGTTCGCGCTCACCGTCGGCAACCACGCGAAGTGTTACGGCCTGAACAAAGAAGGCATGCGGCGGCGCAACTACCCGCCCGCCACCATCGCCACGCTCCACCACGCCTTCCACCTGCTGCTCGCGTCCAAGCTCAACACGTCGCAGGCCGTCGCCGCCATCCGCGCCGAGATCAAAGATTCGCCCGAAACCGAAGAACTCCTGAGCTTCATCGAAACCTCGCAACGCGGGGTCGTCAAGTAGAAGTTTCAGGTTTCAAGTTTCAGGTTTCAAGACTGAAAAGTTCTTCGGTCTTCAACTTGAAACTTGAAACTTGAAACCTGAAACCTGAAACCTTTATGCGCTACGGATTGATTGCGGGCAACGGGAGATTTCCGTTTTTGGTGCTTGAGGGCGCGCGGCGCGCGGGGGTGGAATTGTCGGTGGCGGCCATCCGCGAGGAGACCGACCCCGCGATTGAGCGCGAAGCGGCGCGCGTCGAGTGGGTGGGGATCGGGCAGTTGGGAAAGATGATCCGGTTCTTCAAACGCGAGGGCGTGGGGCGGGCGATCATGGCGGGGCAGGTCAAGCACGTGCAGATTTTCAGCGGCGCGCTCCCCGATGTGCGCATGCTCAAGATGCTCCTCTCGCTCCCGCGCCGCAACACCGATGCCCTCATCGGCGGAATCGCC
>DASQNL010000276.1:0-4710 GCA_035644995.1 Pyrinomonadaceae bacterium
CCATCGAACGGCGCGGCGATAACGTGACCATCGCCTCGACGCGCGCCCCGCAGATCAACTTCATCGCCGACGGCGCGGAACGCACCGAGCGCGGTGCGAACGGCAACACGATCCGTGCGCGCGCGGCCTTTTACGGCGACCAGTTGACCGTCAGCAGCGCGGGCGATCTCAATAACGATTTCGCCGTCACGTTCGACCCGCTCAACAACGGCCGCCGCTTGCAGGTGACGCGCCGCATCACCCTGCCGAACGCGGGCGCGCCCGTCGTGGTGCGCAGCATCTACGACCGGACGGCCGACATGGCGCGCTTCGACATCTACCGGGGCGACAGCGCGACCTATCCGACGACCGGCACCGTCGGCGGCAACGCCAACGATTACATCATCACGAACGGCACCACCCTGATCGCCACTCTCAACAGCGATTTGAACACGCGCTCCTCGCGCGAGGGCGACCGTTTCATGATGACCGTGCGCGAGCCTTCGCAGTATTCGGGCGCGACCATTGAGGGTCATCTCTCGCAGGTCAACCGTTCGGGTCGCGTCACCGGCCGTTCGCAGTTGACCTTCAACTTCGACCGTATCCGCATGCGCGACGGGCGCACGTACAACTTCTCCGGCTTTGTGGAGAACGTGCGCACGGCCAACGGCGAGAGCGTCCGCGTGGATAACGAGGGCACGGTGCAAGACAGCAACCGCACCGACACCACCGTGCAACGCACGGCGGTCGGCACGGCGGTCGGCGCGATCATCGGCGCGATTGCCGGCGGCGGTAAGGGCGCGGCCATCGGCGCGGTGCTCGGCGCGGGCGGCGGCGCAGGCTCCGTCTACGTGCAGGGCAACGACGATCTCGATCTCCGCAGCGGCACCGAAGTGACGATTCGCACGAGCAGCCCGCAGCAGTAATCGCGGCCGTTCGTCGTCAATAACAGCAGCGGGAGAAAGTTTCCCCCCGTCGTCAACCGGCGGCGGACGGAAACTTTCTCCCGCTTTTTTATGTGCGGTGATTTTAAGTGCGCGCCGCTCGAAGGCGGCGCGCGGCGTGGAGTCTACTTGAGAGTTCTTGCGCCGGCCGGATTGGAGTAGGCGGTATGGAACGCGGCGCGGTAAGCGCGCACGCGATAGTAGTAAGCAGTGTTCGCGGTCAGCTTGGTGTTCGCATATGTCTGAACGTTCGCGCCGACGGTCGCAATCTCGGTGTAGGTTGTGCCGTTGAGCGAGCGTTCGATTTTGTAGCCCGTCTCGTCGCTCATGTTATCAACCCAGGTGAGATTGATTTGAGTGCGGGAGGCGGCCGAGGCCGTCAGGTTCGCGGGCGAAGTGTCTTTCACCGCCGTCATGGAACGAGTGGGGTCGCCGTTAAGCATCGCGCTGAGAGCTTGCGAAGCGAGGTCGCCGACGAGCACGCCGTCACCCACGAGCACGCCGTCGCCGACGAGCACGCCATCGCCCACAAGCACGCCGTCGCCGACGAGTACGCCGTCGCCGACGAGCACGCCCGAACTGAACAGGAACGCGCCCTCGCCGATGGTCGTGCCCGAACTGGTGAGAACGCTGTCGCCGACGAGCACGCCATCGCCGACGAGCACGCCGTCGCCGACGAGCACGCCGTTCGACTCAATCGTGCCGTCGCCGACGAGCACGCCGAGGTCGTAAATCTTCTGGTAACGCGTAACGAGATCGGAGCCGGTGGCGTAGGCGTGGTCGAGGATGATGCCCTGCGACCATTGGAAGGTATGATTCGCAATCGACGTTTGCGGCGCGGGGAGCGTGCAGGTGTTGCAGAGCAGCGGCGCGCCGAGGGGAAGCGCGGCGGTTGACACGTCGGTGCGCATCGCACGGGCGAGACGCATCGCGCCTTCGATGTTGAGTTGCCCCGCGCCCTGTTCGAAATGATCGAAGCCGTTGAGCGGCTGCGCGGTGTACATCAAGATGGCTTTGGTGAGGTTGGGCGTGAGCGAGGGGTTGGCTTGCAGCAACAAGGCCGCCGCGCCCGCAACGACGGGAGCGGCCATTGAGGTGCCGGAGAGATACATCCCTTCCTTGGCCGGGTTGCTGCTGACGTTGGCATCGAGCGAGGGATTGTTGGCGACGATATAGTTGCCGGCAGACTGAGCCGCGATGAGTTTGTTGCCGGGTGCGGCCATGTCGGGCTTGAGCAGGTTGTCGTAGTGCTTGATGCCGGCGGAGTCCGTCCAGAAGCTGCGCGTCGGGCCGCGAGAGCTGTAAGAAGTCATCAGGTCGTCGGCGCGAGAGTCTGTGCCGAGACTGTTGGCCGCGCCGACGGTGATGACGGAAGGCTCATTACCGGGCGAGTGTATCTGACCGTAAATCTTACGCCCTTCGCCGTCTTTGCCTTCGTTGCCCGCCGCCGCAACCACGACGATCCCGGCGTCAACCAGACGGCGCGCCGCGAGGCAGAGCGGGTCGTATCGATAAGAATCAATGGCGGCCGTGCCAAGACTCATGTTGACGACTTTGATCCTGTAAGTGGGATTGGCGCGGTTCGTCAAAACCCAATCGAGCGCGCTCAGCAGGTTCGAGGTGGTGCCGCGTCCCTTGGAATCGAGCACGCGCAGATTGATGATCTTCGCGTTCGACGCGATGCCGCGGTAGGCTTCGTGCGACACTTCGCCGTTGCCGGCGGCGAGGCTGGCGACGTGCGAGCCGTGGCCGTAAGGATCGTCGGTGCGGTTTTCGCCGGTGAAATCCTGCTGGTAGACGATACGCGATTTTCTGATGCTGTCGGTGAAGGCGACGTGGTTCGGATCGATACCGGAATCGATCACGACGATGCCGATGTTCGAGCCGTCGAGCGGGGTTGCGCCGTTCATGCTGCGCGCCGCGTCCGCGCCGGTCGTGAGCGTGAGGTGTCCGAGTTGTTTCACTTCGCGGTCGAGGGAGATATAAGCCACGTCGGCGCGATTGGCGAGGGCTTGGACAGCGGGCGCGGGGAGCATCACGGCGCGCGCCATGAAGTTGGAAAACTTGCGCGACGTGTTGCCGTTGTGATACGTGATCTCGGAATCGAGCGACGGACTCCACGCGCCGTTCGGTTGGAGAATGACTTTTACATATTCGCCGTTTCCGGCCTTGCCGATCTTATCGCGCAGGTCTCCGGCGATTTTATCTTTACCATCCTGACTCGCACTGGCGCTCGTCGTGCTCGCGGGGAAGAACCACACGAACAGCGTGGCGAGCAGCGCGAAGGCCGCGAGCCTTGAAACAAGAGTATAGCGTTTGATTGGATTCAATCTGTTAATCATGTGTTATTGAAGAGGGTGTGGATAAGAATCTGAGAACGACACGAGGCGGCTTCCCGTCGGGGCGACGCTCGCGGAACGGTTGGGCAATGATTGTGCCACGGCGGGCAAAGGTCGGAGATGGAAAAAAAGCCCGCGAAAAGCGGCATTTTTAATCGGAGTACCGGGAGGGACGTGAAAGTCTCCGGTCAGCTTGAGAGAGTTCGGTCAGTCACTTTGAAAGCATAGCGGGAGGCGGCGAAAACGACCGTGTTTGCTCAAGGGGGCGTCTGCGTAGTTTCAGTTTTTGCGGAGGTGAAGAACTTGTGAGCGTCATCGAGGGGTTGCCAGAAGAGATCGAGGCCTACCGCGACCGGATGTGGCAGCGTGAGCCGGAACGGCGCGTGGAAACGGCGGTCGAGGCTGAGAAGTTGATCGAGCGGGCTGGATTATGCGCGGCCATGACGGACGCGCGACGGCCGGGCGCGTCGCTCTACGTGAGCGTGTGCGGCAGGCGCGATGCGCACATGCCGCGCAACGTTCAGAAAGACCCGGAGAGCAGCCAGACGTGGCTGCTGAAAGACGAGATCATGCGGCGCGGGCGCGTCTACTACGCGAAGCTCGCCAAGGCGCGCGCCTTGTTCGTCGCGCCGCGCCTCGTGCCGCATCTCAACGCGCTGTGGGGCGTGCCGCGCAGAGAGGAAGCCGCGCGCCTGTCGGAAGAGGCGCGGGCGGTGCTGAAAATTTTACGCCGCGAATGGGAGATGGCATCGAGCGATCTGAGGACGGCGGCGAAGTTGGCGGAGCGCGTGCGCCTGACGCGCGCCCTCGATGAGTTGCAGCGCACGCTCAAAGTGATCCCTTGCGAGGTGATGTACGAGCCGTGGTTCACCTACATCTGGACGACGGCGGAGGCGCGCTTCGGCGCGGAGTTGAAAGTGAGAGTGAAGCGCGAGACGGCTTTGCGCGAAGTGGCGCGCGCCTTTCTCGACGGGGCGGGGATGACCTTGCGCGGGGAACTGGCGAAAGTCACCGGCCTCTCCAGACCCGACGCGGGGCTGGGCAATCGCGCGCTCGTCGCCGAAGGCTACGCGGTGCGCGTGGGCGACGGAGTTTATCAACTCACGGACTTGGAACGGCGTCTGGAGAAATTCGACAACTGACCGATTCCGTCGGACGCTTCAGCCTTCGCTTCGCGCACCCGACGTGAGACTGGGTTCTCGCTGAAGAGGCGATGGAAAACAAGAGTGAGGATTAGCTCGCTCCCGGCTTGCAGATGCGCGCCTAGTTGCCTCCGCCCGCCTGTTGTCCGCTTCGACGTTCGTCGGACGCTCCGGGGGCGAGTTGTTTGCGCGCGCGCAACTCTTGCTCGATTTGTTCGCGCGCCTCGCGTTCGAGCCGCGCGTTTTCGAGCGGGTAGGGAACTTGCGCTTCCGCGAGTTCGAGCCGTTGGAGGGCGATGCGCGTCT
>DASQNL010000277.1:0-10533 GCA_035644995.1 Pyrinomonadaceae bacterium
CTTCTTCCGGCGGCGAGTGGGAAGGAGCCGCCGTAGAACTATGATGGGGCGGAGTTATCGCCACTCGTGTCGATGTCTCTCGCGTCGCGGCGAGCGCGAGCCGCTCGTGAGTGTTTGCCGCACAGAGAAGCACCCCGCAGCAGGAGACAAAGAGCGACGCTACAGTTAGCTTCAATCTACTTCCGCCACCTTGCATGATTTGCTTTTCGTTCTTGGTATGAGCCAGCATCGCTGCTCCTTAAATTGTATTGTTAGAAAAACTAAGCCCATTAACACATAGTGGTAAATGTATTGTGAGTCGAGAGATGAGGGGTGATGGGCGGGTCAGGCGCGTCATCGAACATCAGTTTAAGAGAAGCGGGAGCAGATTATCTGTGGGGCGAGTAGAGGTCAAGATAATTCTTAAAATCGGATAAATAATTGGTCGTGATTGAGAATTTATGATGGAGGCTCGAACAGACTAATCTGTGAAGTGTGTGCTTTGCAGAAATAAACTGTCCGACGTTGTGCCTCGCGGCACGTGGTCAAGAGTGGCACAACTCGCAACCGAAAACAAAAGTACCTGTGCCGGGCATGTCGCCGCCGGTTTGTTACCGACTACACCTATCAAGGTTGTCGCGATGAGGTGCGCCGCCTGATAGTGGCAATGACAGACATTCGCGACATCACCAGAGTCTTGTGCGTCTCCCTCAACACCGTGCTCGAAGTGATTCGCGCCGTCGCTGCCCAAACGCCTGAGCCGCATCCACCGCCACGGCTGGCCGATGTGGAAGTTGACGAGCATCATAGGAATCAGCCACATCATAAATTCTGAATCATGACCGATAGTTTTGCAATACAGCCAATAGTTATTGCTATTTTGGGGTGAAGTGTCTAACATGCCACGTCACTTAAGTTTGTGCCGACAAGTATTGCCTTCCCCGATAGGCTTCACCTCATCGCACGATTCATTTAGTTGCAAGTGGTAAGCTGCTCCTAAATACATTAGCCACCTCCGCCCGATACTAGTGGAACCGAAGGTTCTATCGGGAGAGTTTTCCAAACCATCCTCAATGTATGAAGTGGCTTGTTCCCCGAACAATAACCACCTGCTTTTCTATATATCACTCACAGGGAACGCCTCACTCATGCGCAGAACAACAATCTTATCCTCACTAATAATCGCCATTGTTTACGGCTTGTTCATTCAAGTGCCGGAGGTGGCGGCATGGGAGCGCACGATATCAGATTGTGCCCTCTGTGGAAGCGGCGCTCATTCGGCAGTGGTAGATGCGGCCGGCGATGTCATCACCTTAGGCGGCTTTTATTACGGCTCGGACGTGGTTAAATTATCGAAGGCCACCGGAGAAATAATGTGGCGGTTCAATGTCTCCGGTCATGAGTCGCGGACTTATGCGCAAGAGATGGCGATAGACTCTAACGGGGATGTCTTCGTGGTGTTCGTCTGGAGCAGGGCGGTGCTTAAAGTCTCCGGCGCGACCGGCAAACTGGTGTGGCAGGGCACTATCGGCGTCACCTCTCCTAACGCTTTCCAACCAATTATTAATGCGGTTGCCGTAGACCGCGATAATAACGTCGTGACGGCGGGCACCGTCGGCGGGTTGCTGAATGTCAGCAAATTGCGCGGTACGAACGGCG
This sequence comes from Pyrinomonadaceae bacterium, assembly GCA_035644995.1. Classification (GTDB taxonomy): domain Bacteria; phylum Acidobacteriota; class Blastocatellia; order Pyrinomonadales; family Pyrinomonadaceae; genus JAIVJZ01. The sequence goes on from DASQNL010000277.1 coordinate 1,639, forward strand.
CAGAGATGTGGCGTTACGAGCGGGAAGGGAATGCCTATGATGTAGCCGTGGACACGAACGGAAACGTGGCGGCGGCAGGTTTGATGAATCGCAACTTCGCGGCGGTGCGACTCAATGGAAGCAACGGTAGTGAAATCTGGCAGAGAGAAATTAACGGAGCGGGCAATTTCTCCGATGATTTCGAGATCGCCAATGCGGTCGCGGTAGATGCCGGCGGGAATGTGTTGGTCGCCGGCGTCACTTCGAATGTGATCGCCAATTTTAGAGATTTCACAGTGGCAAAGTATGCGCCGAACGGGACGCGGCTCTGGCTGCGGATAATAGATGGCGATTTCAGTCAATCCAACGATATCGCTAATGCGGTCGTCGCGGACAGCGACGGCGATGTGATAGCGGCGGGCAGCATTCAAGATGATGATCCGGCTATTCCGGGACGCACGGAGCATTTTCACGTAATTAAGTTTTCAGGCACAACCGGCAACACTCTGTGGAGCAAGTCCGCGCAGGAAAAGCCGTTCGGTGAAGAAGACACCCCAGGTCAGGCTTATGCGCTTTCGGTCAATGCCTACGGAAATATAGTTGCCTCCGGGTCACACGGCAATACCTTTACCATCGTTAAGTTTTGGGGCAGCACCGGAGGGCGCGCATGGCGACATTCATCAGGTCAATACGACACGGGCGGCAACACAGCCCGCAGTGTGGTGATGGATGACAACAGCGATGTCATCGCCGCCGGTCAAATAACTGCTTCCAATGGTTGGGGCAAGTACACGGTGATTAAGTTGCGGAGGGAAGACGGCACAACTTACGCCGCACCCCAACCGCCGCCTTCCCTGACACCGGTGATTTTTGTCCCCGGCATATCCGGGAGTTATTTGGTAGCTCAAAACCCTGTCATTGAGTTGTGGCTTGGCAACCAAACCACGCATCGTTATCTCAGTTTAGACCCTACTGATCCGAGTTACGATATTAGAGCTACGGATGTCATCAGAAAGGCTTTTTATTTAGTTTCTGTTTACGAGCCATTGCTCGATAAATTGCATCAGGCCGGATATGTTGAAGGTGGTAGTCAACCGAAATTATTCGTCTTTCCGTATGATTGGCGCAAAAGCAACGCCGATAACTCTGTAAAACTGAAAGACCTTGTTACTTACGTTCGAGCTATCCATCCGAACAGTAAAGTGAATATTGTCGCACACAGCATGGGAGGTGTGCTGGCACGCCGATATATTATCGATAATCCTGACCCTTCCTTGCATCACGTAGACAAACTGATTACTGTCGCGACACCTTTCCTCGGCGCGCCCAAGGCGTTGTTGGCCTTGGAAACCGGCGAGTTTATGGACGGCATACAGCAACTGTTTGCCAAGAGAAGCACGATCAAAAGTTTGCTCGAATTCTTCCCAGGCGCACACGAGTTGATGCCTTCAGAAGCCTACTATAACTCCGGTGGGTTGCCCTTTGAGGAGCGTGGCTGGGACATCAACGGCGACGGTATATCGTCACCGCAAACATACAGCTACCAGCAGGTTTATAACCTCTATAACAACCGTCATCCGAGAAGCACGCCCGCGAGCACAGGGGCTACCTTTCATAACAAATTAGGACAGGATGATTGGCGCAATTTTGCTTACGGAGTTCATTATTATCACCTCTACGGAAGGACTTCTAAAGCTGAAACAATTCGTCAGGTGATTGCCAAAAGGGGTGTGCGTTGTACGCCGTCCGGGATTGGCTTTGACTGCGATGGCCCTTTTATCTTTAGTGTCGCCAAGTTTGAGAATGGTGATAAGACAGTGCCGGTGTTGAGCGCGACGCGAATCGGAAATGGACTTAACCTCAATGCCTCAGGTTATTACGAATTGAAACGGTTTGATGAGAACAACACCGACGGCGCGGTTGACCATACAGGCTTAGTTAAGAACCCGGACGTGCAACAGAAAGTTCTGGACATCATGCTGACTCCGTCGTCGGCAACTCAAACTCCAAAGAGTGACAAATTCACAACCGAGTCTGCTCAAACAGACCCACCCGAAACCGAGCAGGCTTATTATCTTCAAGTATCCGGCGTGAAGGGGGCTTCATTGACCGACAGCATGGGACGCGCAAGCGACGTGCTCGGCGATGCACCCGGTGCTGATATGCCCCACACTACTTCATATAAACTTTCGTCGGACACCTTTCTGGCGATTATGTCAATAAATCATGCCTACTATTTGACTTTCACTACAGGCACAAGCCCGGTCACTCTTGAATTGACTAAAGGGACGGATATAGAAACGCTGCAAGCCATTCGGTATCTGGATTTATCTCTACCACCCAATACGCTAGCGAGACTGGAGATTACCCCGGAAGGCGTCGGCACACTTCAATACGACCAAAACGGCGACGGCACGTTCGAGACGCCCATCACGCCGACCGTCTCTATTACCGGAACAGCCGCTCAAGATACTGACGCTCCGTTGATAACCTTCGATCAAGTGGCACAGACGCCTACCTCAACGCGCGTCACGATAACTGCCTCAGACAGCGGCGCGGGTGTGCGCTCCGTGTTCTACTCGCTCAACGGCGTCAACTTTCAACCTTATCTTGAACCGCTCAATCTCAACCCGGCGCAAACGTCCGCTGTATATGCCTTCGCTAGCGATAACGTCGCTAATCGTTCGGGACTGGTCACTTTTAAACTCGCCCTCCCCAAAAGCGCTTTACAGTTCAGCGCAGCGAGTTACAGCGCGAACGAAGGCGATGGGGGCACGAGCATTGTCGTCACCCGCGTAGGTCATAGTAGCGTGGCCGCGTCCGTTGACTTCCAGACGGTGGACGATCCGGCAGCCGTGCCCTGCAATCCCGCGCTCAAGCGACCCGATGGGTCGTCGTACCCACAGGGAGCCGCTTATGCACGCTGCGATTACGCGACGAGCATCGAGACGGTGACCTTTGCCGCCGGGGACACTCAGCCTAAAACGATCACGATCCCTCTAATAGATGATGCCTACGTCGAAGGCGCTGAGACTGTCCAACTAAAACTGCTCAATCCGTCCGGCGCTACCCTCGGAGCACACAATACAGTTGATTTGACCATCACAGATAACGACACTGCCGGAGCGCAAAATCCGATCTCTTCAACTTCGTTCTTCGTGCGCATGCATTATCTGGACTTCCTCTCCAGAGAGCCGGAAACAGGTGAGCCGTGGAGCGGCGTGTTAAACCGCTGTGCGAACCCGTTCAACCTCGACCCTCATCACCCGGCCGCCGCGTGCGACCGAATCCTAGTTTCACAATCGTTCTTCGGCTCGCCCGAGTTCCGACTCAAAGGCTTCTACGTCTTCACCTTCTACCGCGTTGCTTTTAACCGGAGGCCGGCCTACGAAGAGATCATTCCTGATATGAGAAGCGTGTCGGGAGCAACCCCGGAAGAGGTTTATCAAAAGCGCGCCGCCTTACCCGTCAATTTCACAACTCGCCCGGAGTTCAAAGGACTCTACGACGCTCTCGGTAATGCGGCCTTCGTTAACACCTTGCTTGACCGTTACGGGTTGCAGTCGATCAGGTCGCCTGATACTGCAAACCCGGAAGGCGGGACGCGAGTAGTGTTAACTCGCGCAGATTTAATCACTCGATTAGGCTCAACCGGCGGGCAATCGCTCACGCGGGCGCAGGTGCTGCGCTCGATAGTGGAGTCCGACGAGGTGGGGGCAGCAGAGTACAATCGTGCGTTCGTCGCGATGCAGTACTATGGTTATCTCCGAAGGACGCCGGAAGAAGACGGCTACAACGCGTGGCTGCGTGTCATTAACGAAGACCCACAGAACGTCCGTATCATGGTTAATGGGTTTATGAACTCTACCGAGTACCGCTTGAGATTTGGACAGCCATAAAGAGCGCCCCTCAGAGAATTAAAATAAGCTGTGCGAGTACCGCCCAAGGGTAATGTGGCAAAAAATATTTTGGTTCCAATTAGTTGTACTGAATAGCAAACTGCTATCTCAATACCTGGCAGCGACGGAAAGTTTTTGCCAGACTACTCACGTTTCGCACGGCGACTGAACTTTTCGTTTACCATCCTGTTGGCACACTTCGACACACAGCCGGATGCACCAACTGCCTCTCATACTCTCTGAACTTCGCGCGATCTCCTGCGAGCTTGTGTGATACTCAGCGTTCGTCAAGGAGAATATCCCATGCCTCGTTCGCCTCACTTCTCGAAGCGTCTCTTCGCCCTGTCCTTCTTCGCAATCGTCTTCCTCGTTCTGAACATCACTCAGCATCTACCGTCCAACGAATCTACGATGACGAAGCGTCGTCACGAAATGCCGGCTAGCGTCGCCTCCGTTCATACGGATGCGGAGATGCCTCCATCGATGAACGCGTCACGTTCAACTGCTCCACACGACGCAGCCGACCCGTTGGCGCGTCGGCGAGCAAGCGAGGCATACGGTCAACTACCAATCAGTTTTGAGGCAAACGAAGGGCAGTTTGACAGGGAAGTGAAATATTTTTCGCGCGCCAACGGGATCAGCCTTTTTCTGACCCCGACCGAAGCCGTGCTGTCGCTGCAAAAAGAGAAACGCCGGGCGAAGACGCAGGCGGAGGCAGAGAGAAACAGGAACGAACAGCCTATTAAGTTGGAACGGGATGTGCTGCGTCTGAAATTAGTCGGCTCAAGCCCGGATGCCAGAGTCGCCGGGGTTGATGAAATCGCGGGCAAGAGCAACTATTTCATCGGCAACAACCCGGCCAACTGGCACACCAATGTCGCGCACTACGCGCGCGTCCGCTACAGCAACGTCTATCCCGGCGTTGATGTCGTCTACTATGGCAACCAAAATCAACTCGAATACGATTTGATCGTCGCTCCGGGCGCGGCTCCCGGTGCAATCAAGCTGGCCTTCGACGGTGCGCGCCGGATGCGCGTGGACGCAGACGGCGCGTTGCGTCTGCGAATGTCGGGCGGCGAATTGCGACAGCCGAAGCCGTTTATCTATCAGGAAGAGAACGGCGTGCGAAAAGAGATTCAGGGTCGCTATGTCATCAACGAGAAGCGCGAAGTCGGCTTCGAGGTCGCGGCCTACGACGCGAGCCGTCCGCTCGTCATTGACCCGATCATCTCTTATTCGACTTATCTCGGCGGCAACAGAGACGATGCGGGCTACGACATTGCGTTAGATTCTCTGGGCAATGCCTACATCACCGGCTCGACCAACTCCGACAACTTTCCGAGCGTTAACTCTCTGCCGCGCGCTTCGGGCGGCTACTATTCTTTCATTACCAAGTTGAACGTCGCCGGCAGTGCGCTCGTCTATTCGACCTACATCGGCGGGACGGGCGGCTCTTTCAACGACCATGCCAACAGCATCGCCGTGGATAGAGCGGGAAACGCCTACATTACGGGTTGGACGGCGAAGACCGATTTCCCGATTGTCGACGCTTATCAGTCCGCGCGTCGCGGGAGTTCTGACGCCTTTGTCACGAAACTGAACCCGTCGGGTTCTGTGCTCGTCTATTCGACTTATCTCGGCGGTAGCGTGGGCGGCAGCGGCTTCGGTGGCGGCGACGAGGGACGCGGCATCTCGGTAGACGCGGCGGGCAGCGCATATATCGTCGGTCGCACGGAATCAACCGACTTTCCGACACTCAACGCGCTGCAACCACAACACGGCGGCGGTGCGTGCGACAACTCTCAATGCTACGATGCCTTCATCACGAAGTTCGACCCATCCGGGGCGACGCTCGTCTATTCCACCTATCTCGGCGGCAACAAAATCGAGTACGGCAACGGCATCGCGCTTGATTCTTCCGGCAGCGTTTACGTCACCGGCTTCACCGTGTCGCGCAACTTCCCGACCACGACAGGCGCGCTCCAACCCGCCTACAGCAATACCCAAATAAACGCACTCGATCACGATGGCTTTGTCGCCAAGTTGAACCCGGCGGGCAAGGACTTGGTCTATTCCACCTATCTGGGCGGCAGCCACGGCTCGGACGACGCCAACGACATCGCCATAGACTCCAACGGCAATGCCTACGTCGTTGGCACGACCAATGCGGGGAACTTTCCCACGGCCAACGCTTTCCAGCCCGCCATCGGCCCCGGCGGCCCCGGCACGGGCGTTCCGTTCAACGACGCCTTTGTCGCAAAGCTGAATGCAACCGGTTCTGCGCTTGTCTACTCGACGTTCCTCGGCGGCACTAATTCGGAGGAGGCGCATGCCATCGCTGTTGATGCCGAAGGACACGCATACGCGGTCGGCTCGACGAACTCACCTAACTTTCCCGTCGCCAATGCCATTCAGCCGAAACCCGGCAGCCCTGTGGATTTCTACCTGAGCGGCGACGCCTTTATTACCAAAATAAAACCGACCGGCTCATCGCTTGCCTACTCGACTTTTCTCGGCGGCACCGGAAGCGAAACGGCGCGAGGCATCGCCGTAGATTCTTCGAGCAGCGCCTACGTGACGGGCTACACGACTTCCACAAACTTCCCGACAGTCAATCCGTACCAAGCCACCCGCAATGGCGGCTCTTTCTACGGCGACGCCTTCATCACGAAAATCGCCGACACCGTTGCGCCCGTCAGCCTCTCGCTCTCCGCCATCCAACCCAACCGTGGCGGCAACACAGGCTTCGTCACTGTCAACCTCCACGGCACGGCCTTCGCCAACGGCGCAACCGTCAAACTCGTCGCCGCCGGACAGCCTGATATTCTTGCCGTCCTTGTCAAGGTTAACGCAAGCGGCACGGTAGCCCGTGTTCGATTTAATTTGGAGGGGCAGTCGCCGGGCGTGCGCGATGTAGTGATTACGAACCCTGACGGCGCTTCTGCCACGCGCGCCGGAGCGTTCACGGTCGAAGCGGGCGGCTCGCCCCAGATGTGGATGGACATCGTCGGGCGCGACGCCTTCAGACCCGGACAACCGCAAACTTTCTACATCCATTACGGCAACCGGGGGAACGTTGATGCCGTGCTCTTGCCTATCATCTTCTCGATGCCGAAAGACGCCGAGTACGAATTGGGCTTCAACCTGATGCAGCCACCCAAGCTACATCAAAGTGCGCCTTTGGATTTCAGTAAGATTCCCCCGCACGTGACGCAGGGGACGAAGAAACTCTTACCGTTAATAATCCCATTCGTACCGGCAGGGAAGTCTGGCGTGTTGAAGATTCGTGTCACATCGCATAGCAGCGAGGACATGAATTTGTCCCTGTACATGAGCGTGCCGAGCGTCATGCCCACCACTTCTGCCAGCCCTCCCCCCGGCGCACACAAGCGAACGACTGCGCAGGTCTGCGCCAACTCCGAAGACTATCAACCCGGCCCGTTCGGCGTGGACTCTCGCATTGTCGAGTGTGCTAGCTCAGCCAGCAATTTGATTATCGAGCGCGCTATTGGCATAGTTCCCGGCGCGGATTGCATTCTGAAAATGAAGGATTTTGCCTACGACGCAATGGGGCAAGTTATCAACCAGGGGATTGACATCGGCAATGAAACTTTCGATGCCTACGATGGGGTTTCGTCGAGCGTGCAGATGTCTGCCGCACTAGCTCCCGCCGCTGCCGAGTGCTTAGGGAAAGAGTTGCCGGGCAGTGCTCAAATCTACGATGCGATTCAATTAGGTCTGGGGATATTTGACGTGGCGAGTGATTGCTTTCCTGTCATCGGGGCAGTCTTCAAGAGTATCAAAGCCTGGGTGTCCTTTGATCCGAATGACAAAGTAGGCGCAAGCGGGGCAGGCGCGGCGCGTTACATCGCGGGCGCAGAGCCACTACGTTATGCCATCTACTTTGAGAATAAGCCGGAGGCCAACGCGCCCGCGCAGGAAGTGGTCATCACAGACCAACTCGACCCCTCCAAACTGGACTTCGACACGTTTAGTCTAGGCTCTATCGGTTTCGGTAAAGATAAGCTGATAACGCCGCCATCGGGCTTGAGCGAATTCAGTACCGACGTTGATTTGCGTCCGCAGAATAATCTCATCGTGCGTCTCCATGCCAAGTTGGACAAGGCGACGGGTCTTGTGACGTGGCGTTTCACTTCGATTGACCCGAAGACGGGTCTGCTGACCGACGACCCGCTCGCGGGTTTCCTGCCGCCGAACAAGACCGCGCCCGAGGGCGAAGGGCAAGTGCTCTTTACCGTGCAGCCCAAGCGGGGACTGTCGACCGGCACGGAGATTCGCAACCGGGCGCGCATCGTCTTTGACACCAACGCGCCCATCGACACGCCGGAATGGCTCAACACGGTAGACAACTCGAAGCCCGTGAGCGCGGTGCTGCCGCTGCCCGCGAGCAGCAACTCCGCACGATTCGCCGTTAGCTGGTCGGGTTCGGACACCGGCTCAGGTATCCGCTCTTATACAATCTTCGTCTCCGAAGACGGCGCGCCGTTCGTCGAATGGCAGAGGGACACAACGCTCACGTCGGGCACGTTCGCCGGGCGACCGGGGCACACCTACGCGTTCCACAGCATCGCACGCGACGCTGCCGGTAACGAGGAGACGCGCCACGCGGACGCCGACGCGACGATCACAACTGCTCCGCTCGTCCTGCAATTCGACGCAGCCGACTACAGCGTGAACGAGGGCGCGGGCGGTGTGCGGATAAACGTCGCGCGCACGGGCAACACCACAGACGCAGCGTCAGTTGATTACCGGACAACCGACGCGGACACATTCACGGTCGGGTGCGCGGACGCGGTAAACAATAAGGGCAGCGCCTTCGCCCGTTGCGATTTCGCCACAACCGTCGGCACGCTCTCCTTCGACGCCGGGGAACTCAGCAAAACCATTACTGTGCCGCTCATTGATGACGGGCACGACGAAGGTGTGGAAACCTTTCAACTGCAATTGAGCAACGCCGTCGGGATGGGAGTGATCATCGGCACGCAGAACGTCTCGA
>DASQNL010000278.1:0-1534 GCA_035644995.1 Pyrinomonadaceae bacterium
CCCTCGTTCCCGGAGAGAACGCTTGCCCAGCGAATCGGCAAACTATCCAGACGCAAATCGCCAGCCCCGCGCCGCCGCCGGAGGACAGCCGCGCAGGCGTCCGTCCGCGCGCCCGCGCAGGCCGTCGTCGGCCGGCTTTATGCTGACGGCCGTGATCGTCTCGGTGGTGGTCTTTGTCGGGTTGTGGTGGTTGCTCGCCGTGAGCGGCGACGAAGCTCCGCTCCTGCCCGCCGGTTTAGTTGCGAGCGTCGTGCTGCTCATTGCGATAGCGGCGCGCGAGGTGGTGATGCGGCGCGCGTGGGCGCGTTACACGCACGAACTCGAAATGCGGATGGGCAGCGAGGGCGCGCAAACGGCTCCGGCGGGCTTGCAACGCCCGGCCACGCACCAAGCGAGCGTGCGGACGACGGCCAACTCGCTCCGCGCCTTGCAGCAGCGACTCGCGCAGGCCAACGAGTCGGGCGTGCAACAACCGGCCGCGCACCTCGAAGCCTTCCGCCTGTGCGAACAATACCTGTCGAGCACCGAGGAGACGATCCGCGCTTCGGGCACGGCGGCCGATGTGCGCGTCGCCCTGCGCGCGGGGCAGGAGCGCGTGCGCGGTCTGCAAAAGCATCATCTCCTGTCGTGGGTGCGCGGCGAGGCGCAGCGGCTCACGCACGAGGCGCAACGCCGCGTCAGCGTCTCGGACAAGATCGAGACGGCGATGCGCGCGCTCGATGTCATCAACGAGTCGTTGCAGGTTTACCCGGCCGAGCCGGAACTGCGCGACTCCGCGCTCGCCGTCCACAACTTCATCGCCACCGTCAAGGTCGCGCACTGGGTAGAACTCGCCGAGCGCGCCGCCTTCCGCGGACGCTACACGCGCGCCGTCGCGCGCTACCGCGACGCGCTCTTTTACCTCTCGCGCGCCCAGATGAGCGAAGACGCGCGCGAGGAAGCCGCCGGCCGCATCAACCGCGAGATCGAGATGCTGCGCGCACGATTGGCGATGGGCGACGTGGAAGATGAGCCGCCGTTGCGGCGACCCGCGAAAAAGGGGAACGACGGGCGCGCCGGGAGAAGCAACTCTTAATCGACGGCCTGCGAAACGGAGGGCGCGGGCGCGAATTTCGCCGCGAAACGGCTCCGGGGTCGAATTGGCGTTTGGCCTCTTCTGTGCGACAATTGCCGTTCGGTTGGACGGCTTAAACGATAGAGTTGGCGGCGAAGTTGAGCGGCGGCGCGACGATCATCCCACCCCGACAAAATAAGAGTTTGCGTCAAGGCAGCCCTTCAACTTCTTTCAAACATCTATAACTCTTCCCCACCGGACGCTAAAGGGAAAATTCGACGGGTCAACCGCGCCGACATTCACGAGACGGGAAATAAAACCATGAGAGCAATCAAAGCCACACTTCTGTCCGCCGCCATTTGTGCGACGTTCATCCTGCCGCTTCGCGCGCAGCAACCGCTGCCGCAAACTCCAACGCAGGGCGCGACCGTGCAGCCCGTCAGCGACGCCGCCAGCGGCACGATGACGGCGCGCCGCGAA
>DASQNL010000279.1:0-8627 GCA_035644995.1 Pyrinomonadaceae bacterium
GGGGCAAGGGGTAAGGGGTAAGGGGGAAAGGATAAAAGCCGAGCGTGCTTTACCCTTTCCCCCTTACCCCTTCCCCTTTTCCCTGTCTTCTTTAGTCTCCGACGTAGCTGATCTCCATCCGGCGCGTGTGATAGCCGGCGAGCGCGAGGACGATCAAGGTGAAGATGAGCAGGCTGGGCACGGAGAGCCACGCGGGCGTCGGTTCGGCCATCACGGCAAACGGCCCTTCGCTCATCGGCACGGGCATCAGCGAGTGCAGGTAGTGGATGACGCTGACTTTCTTGAGCAGCGGCGGCAGCAGGAAGTTGATCCACTCCCAACCGTAGATGAGCAGCGCGGGGATGATGGGGTTGCGGAAAAAGAGGCCGACGATCAGGAAGATCGCGCCGTAGCCGACGACGGCGAGCGTCGTGATGCCGAGATAGATGAGCGCCTGCTTGCCGCCCGCGCCCTCGAAAAAGTAGCGCGTGCTTTCCGCGGAGAAGCGCGGGAAGTAGAGCATGAAAAGCGAGAGCAGCGTGGTCAGGCCGAACAGCACAATCGCGGTGACCAGTCCCGACAGGTATTTGCCGACGACCAGAACTTCGCGTTTGACCGGCGACAGAAAGTAGTAATGCAAACTGCGATCAACCACTTCGCCGCGAAACAAATTCATGAACATCCAGGCGCACCCGAAGAAGATCACGGCGCGCAGGATAAGCGTGTTGTAGATGATGGAGAAGACGACGCTCAGCCCGGCGAAGTTTTGAAACTCGTCCGCATCGGGCGGGAGAATCGCAAGCAGGAACAGCAGGAAGACCGGCAACGCCGCGAGCAGGTAGATCAAGAGCGCGCGGCGGCTCAGGAAATTTTTCCGCAACTCAAGTTGCAGGATGGCGAGCGTCTGCTGCGCCCACAAGCCCCACGGCAATCGGCGCGCGCCCTGCGGCGCCGTCGCCGAATCAATGGTCGAACTCATCATCGCCCTCCATCCGAACTGATCAAATACTGGTAGACCGCGTTCAAGTCGTCGTCCGCGGGCGCGACCGACTCGATCTGCAAGTCGCCGTCGAGCACGACGCGGTTCAAGAGCAGGTAAAACTCGTCAGGCCGGCGCGTCTTCACAAACAATCCGCGCCGGTCTTCGTGCAGGCGCGCTTCGACCACGCCGTCCTGCTCGAAGACGCGCGCGGCGAGCGCCTGCGGGCGGTCGCAGCGGATCAAAATCTGCATCGGCTGCTCGACGATCTCGTCGCGCACGCCGTGGACGTTGCCTTCGGCGACGACGTAGCCGTTGTTCAAGAGCACGACGCTGTCCGACATCATATCCACTTCGTGCAGGATGTGGCTGGAGATGATGAGGTACAGACCCTCGGCGGCGAGTTGGCGGAAGAGGCGTATGATCTCGGCGCGCGCCATCGGGTCGAGACCGTTCAAAGGCTCGTCGAGGATGAGCACGGCCGGGTTGTGCGCGATGGACTGCGCGAGGCGGATGCGCTGGCGCATGCCCTTGCTGTAACCGGCCACTTTGCGATCCGCCGCCTCCAGCATCGAGACGCGTTCCAACGCCTGATGCGTCAGGTTTTCGACGGCGCGCCCCGTCGCCCCGTGCGTGCGCAGGTAAAACTCGATGAACTCGCGGCCGGTCGCGCCGCGCGGGAAAGAGTCGAACTGCGCGCAGTAGCCCACCTTGCGGAAAAGCTCTTGCGGGTCGTTGGGCGAAGTGCCGAGCACGCTGATGCGCCCGCGCGTCGGCTTCAAGAGTCCGGTCATCAGGTTCATCAGAGTGGTTTTGCCCGAACCGTTCGGCCCGACCAGACTCGTGATGCCCGGCGCGATGGAGAGGTTGACGCGGTTGACGCCGAGTATCTCGCCGTAGAACTTCGACACGTCCTCGAAGACGATCATCCGTTCTTCCGTGTGCGTCGTCGCCGCCGTCGCCGTCGTCGTGGTTGCCGCTGCGGCTGCTGCCGTTGCCGTCGCCGTCGTCATTTCACCACCTCGTAAGCGCGCACTTTGCGCATCAGGAGCAACACGAAGAACCCGCAAACGAGCGAGAGCACGAGCCACGACGCCCAGAGCGGCGGCTCGTAGAGCGTCACTTCGATGACGCGGCCGCTCATCGTTCCTTCATAGTGGCCGGTCTTGCGCTCGAACATGCGGAAGAGTCCGCGCCACACCGAGTTCATGATCGCGCCGAGGCTGATGAGATGACCGAGCCGCGTGCGGAACAGGGCGTTGATGATCTCGCCGAAGGCCGACGGGATGAAGAAGATGCCGAGCAGCGCGCCCGATGCCACCACCCGCCACCTCAACCACGCCGAGACCGAGAGTGACAGGATCGCCAGCACGACGATCCAGACGAAACTGGCGAGGAAGATCGCGCCCGCCATCCAGAGATTGTTCCACACCCAGCCCGCCCCCTCCAGATAAGCCTGCAAGAGAAAGAGCAGGAGGCCGGGAATCCACGTGATCAGGGAGACGAGCATCAGGATCACGATCATCTTGCCGATGACGTATTCCTTGCGCGTGAAGGGACGCGACAGGTAGAGCGGCAACGCGTTGTTGGCGAGGTCGCGCGAAACGAGCGGCGGCCCGATGAGCACCGTGAGGAAGAATCCGAGCGAGCACTGCGCGGTGACGAACGCGTGGAAGAAAGAGGCGTTGATCGGCACGAATTCGCGGATGTCGAGCTTCATCAGCGAGATGGCGTTGACGTTATGGTGAAGGTAGATCAGGATCGCCGCGACGAGCGGGTAGATAAAGCAGAGCGCGAAGAACGCGACGAATAATTTTGAACGAAACACATCGCGGTAGGCGTGGCGCGGGATGATCAGAAAGCGCGACCAGTCCGGCGTCAAACTACCCGTGTAGGGCTTGTAGCCATGCTCATAAACCGACATTGCCGTTACCTCCCGCCGTGGCCGCCGCCGCCGTGGCCGTCGCGCCGTCGCCCTCCATCGCCTTGAGGAAGATGTCTTCGAGCGAGTCGCGCTTGTAGTTGAGACGACGTATCTGCACTTCGCGCTCGGCGGCGATGCGATACAGGTCGCGTATCTCGACGCCTTCGGGCAAGACCAACTTCAGCCGCCGCTCGTTGGTGAACGCATACTCGCAGCCGAGTTGCCCGACCGCCTCCGCGAAGGCGCGATTGTCGCCGCGCATCTCCAACTCGATGAACTTGCGGTTGGCCTTGCGCTCCTCCTCCAGATTGCAGTTGGCGGCGATGCGCCCGTCCTTCAAGACGAGTATCTCGTCGCAGCACTCCTCCACGTCGCGCAGCAGGTGAGACGAGAGCATGATGCGCGCCTCGCCGCTGTCGCGTATCTCGCGGATGAGACGAATCATGCGCAGCCGCGTGGGCGGGTCGAGGCCGTTGGTCGGCTCGTCGAGAATGATGAGCTTCGGGCCGTGGACGATGGCCTGCGCGAGTTTGGCGAGTTGCTTCATGCCGAGCGAGTAGGTGTCGAGCGTGCGGTAGCGCGCCTCGCCTAAGCCCACGTAGAAAAGCGACTCGTGCGCGCGTTCGAGCGCGGCGTCGGAAGGCATGCCGGAGAGTTCGGCCATGAGGCGCACGAAATGAACGCACGTCATCTTGGCGATGAACGAATCGCGCTCCGGCATGTAGCCGATGAGGGCGCGAATCCGCTTGGCGTCGGTCGTGATGTCCTGACCGAAGATGCGCGCCGTGCCGGCGGTCGCCGGGTGGAAGCCGAGGAGCGTGTGGATGAGCGTGGTCTTCCCCGCGCCGTTCGGGCCGAGCAGACCGATGGCGCGCCCGCCCAGCGTGCCGCGCAGGTCTTGCAGAATGTGACGCTTGCCGAAGGCCACGCCCAGACCGTCTAGTTCGATAACTGGATTCATAATGTGTGGAAGCCTCGGTCGGCTCCGGTTTGCGACAAAGTTTGGGAAGCGCGCGACCGACCCTGAAGAGTAGGTCGCTTTATACGACATTCGCCCGCCGAGTTCAAACAAATTCGAGTGTGGATACGACGCGGGCGGCGGCTCTTGTTCCGTTGAAGAATAACGCTTCGAGATGGGTTAAAGTTCTGTGCGTGAGAAAGGTTTTGCACAGAATCGTATGAGGAACAGGAAAAGAAAAACAGTCGCCGCCGCAGACGCGAAGGGCGCACGGAAGGCACGGAGAAACGGCTGATATGACCGGCGTTTTCTCCGCGTCTCTCTGTGCTCTCTCCGCGTGTCCGCGGCGGCGCATCAGCCTGCCGCACTTCTCAGGCCGCCGGCGCCGGGAGTTCACTTCACCGCTCAGTTGCTCGCCACCATCCCGCTCGCGGCGACCTCTCTGGCGTTGACGCGCACCTGGCCCGGTTCGACCTCCACCGTGTCGCCCTGCCGCAACGTGCCGTAGCTCCGGCCGTTGACCGCCAGCTTCTCCCCGTCGATGACGACCGTCGTGTCGCCGCAGGTGAAGCGGTGCTTGCCGCCCTCGCTCGACGAACTCTCGTTCGTCCAGCAGGCCGGGGAGACTTTTACGAGGTGCGAACCCATCCGGCTGGCGCCCTGATTGACGCCCGGCATGCTCCGGTGGCGTTCGAGCAGGGCGACGAGTTCCGTGCAGCCCTGCTGTTTGGCGATGAACATGGCCTTGCGATCCCAGATGTCGCCCTGCAAGTTAAGATCGGGCGCGCGCTCAAGCAACGCTTTCACCGTCTCGGTCGGGCATTTGCCGTCGGCCAGATGGTCAACATCGAGCGTCCCGGCGAGGGCATAGGAGAGCGCGCTCTTTGTGCCGTGCATGCCGTAGGGGTTCGCGCCGCGGGCGAGCAGGGCTTTGACGATCTCCGCGTTGTCGTTGGCGGCGGCGTAGTCGAGCGCGGTCTTTCCGCCCGCGTCCGTGCCCTCGCGGCAGTCGCCGGCACGGGCGTCCAGGTCTGCGCCGCGCTCGATCAGGAGACGCGCCAACTCGTTCTGATTTTTATGGATGGCGTGCATGAGCGGCGTCCAGCCGGCCGAGGCGCAATCGCGCGCGTTGAGGTCTGCGCGCGCGTCGATGAGCAGCCGCGCCGCTTCCGCGTCGCCCTTGCGCGCCGCCCAGATCAGGGCTGTGAGGCCGGCCTCGTCGCGCGCGTTCACATCCGTCCCCTGCGCGACGAGTTTTTCAATCTGCGCGGCATCGCCCCCGGTGGCGGCAAGCGAGAGCGGGGTTGTCGGCTGTCGAGGACTACGCGCGAAGACGAGCAATAGCAAAACCCCGCCGAGACCCACAACGACGAGACTGCCGATGATGACTCCGAGGTGTTTCATGTTGGCTCTCCGATGTGATGTATTCCGTTTGCCGGTCAACTACCGGAGGTGTGCGTCTGCCCGGCTGCGTCAAAGTTGACGCAACCGGGCAGACGCGCCGGTCGGCATTGTCGCCTTACTTCTTCTCGGCCGCGTTGCCCTTCTGCCGGCCGCTCTTGCCCTCCATCGCCTCCATCAGGATGTGCTGCATGGCGAAGGAATTCGGCAGGCCGAGCAGGCTGCCGGGGCTGAGGCCGAAGGGGCCGCCCTCGGTGTTGGCCGCGAGCGTGATGCGGTCGCCCTGCGCGTAGGCATAAGCGAGCGTCGGCTGGGAGTTGGCGGCGAAGGCGGCGATGGCCTTCTGCTGCTCCTCGCCGAGCGACCCGGCGCGTTCCCCGATAGCCCCGGCCAGCGGTTGCAGCAGCGGCGCGAGGTTGTGATAGAAGACGGCGGAGAAGTTCGTGTTGCCGTCTTCGGGCAAGGCCGCGGTGAAGCGCGCCGAGTTCACGAGCGACACGCCCGACTCGCGGTACTGCAAGGCGCGGGTCAGAAGCGCGCTCGTCGGCGCGGCGATCAGGTAGCCTTCCGCGTAGGTGTAGTGAACTTCGAGGCCGAAATCCACCGACCGCAGCGTGTAGATGTTCGGACTGCCGCCCGAAGCCGTGAGCGTCAAGCCCTTCTGGCCGTTCTGCGCCGCCCACCCGTTCAACTTCCCGACCACGTTCTCGAACGTCCCCTGCAAGTGCTTCTGATCGTAGACCTCCATGATCATCTTCCACGAAGGCGTCGGCAGCACGGGGCCGTCGATGGCGAAGGCGAACTCACCGCCGAGCGGCGCGGCGAAGTCGCGTTTGAGGTCAAGACCGTTCTGCGTTTCGAGTTCGCGCAGACGCTTGCGCAAGTCGGGCGAAGCGGTCTCCATGAAGCCGAGCAGGTCGTCAACCAAAAGGGTCGGCTCTTTGACGACGAAGGCCGTCGCCACGTTCGCATCGGGCGAGACGAACTTGAGCGCGCCCATCGGCCCCGGCGCGGCCAGCCACGCGGCGATGCCGCGGCGCGGTTCGTTGAAGGAGAGCACGGCGCGGCTCTGCGTCTTGGCCTTCACTTCCTTCTGCTCGACGACGAAGTGCTTGAGGTTCAACAAGCCCGTCTGGCGATAGAGGTCGAGCCGTTGCTGGCCGCCGACTTTCGCCACGTCGCTCGTGGCCTGAGCGATCACTCTTTCGAGGTCGGCGGCGACT
The DNA here is from genome assembly GCA_035644995.1 of Pyrinomonadaceae bacterium. Taxonomy (GTDB): domain Bacteria; phylum Acidobacteriota; class Blastocatellia; order Pyrinomonadales; family Pyrinomonadaceae; genus JAIVJZ01. The sequence goes on from DASQNL010000279.1 coordinate 6,465, forward strand.
ATAAGCCCCGCGCCTTCCTTGTACACGTCGGCGATGCGCGTGTAGAAGGGCGTGCCCGCGAAGCGGTTCGTGCCCGGCGCGTTGATGGCGGCTTGCAGCCCTTTCAACTGTTCGAGCTTCGGCGAGGCGGCGAAGAAGTCGTCGCGAATCCAGACGAAGAGTTCGTTGTTGTTGACGACCTTGCGCGCCGCTTTCTTATCGCCTTTGGCGGTGGCGGCCGCGGCCGGCGCCTTCGCAGCGGTAGCGGTAGAAGAAGCGGCAGTGGCCGCGCTAGGGTCGTCGATGATGTTGACTTTGGGCGCGCCCTTCTCCGCCGACTTCAACTCGGCGATCTGCTTTTCGAGGAACGGGCGGAACCCTGCGGCGTTCTTCAACTCGCCGAGGACGAGGAAAGCGTCGGGGTTGCCCTGCGCGTTCGTGCCCGCCGTGACGACGATCTCGTCGCCGAGGTATTGGCCGAACTCGCGCACGCGCGCCATCGTCTGATTCAGCCCCGGCCCGTGAGCGGCGGAAGATTCCTGCTCGCGCATCCACTGGCTGAGCGCCGGGTTCTGCGCGATGCGTTCCTGCATGATGCGGTGCGATTCGCCGAGCGTCGTCGCCAGATTGGGCAGCGCGGCATAGAGCACCGTGCCTTCGGGCGCGAGGTCGAGGAAGCGCGTCGAGTAGCGCACGCCGGGGTGCGGCACCTGTTGCGCGATGTCTTTGCGCAAGGCGGCGAGTTCCGTCACCATCTTCGCGTAGCGCGAGGCGTTGCGGCTCCACGCGATGTCGTCTTTGACGGCCACGGGCTTGAGGCTCGCGCCGGTCGTCGTCTGGTCGCCGGGCAGTAGAACTTTATCTGCGCCGGAATGATTGACGTGAACTTCGCCCTCGACCACCGAGACGCGCGAACCCTTCGTGCCGCTGCCGACCGCGAAGATCGTGCCCTTGACGGAGACGAGCGAATCCGGGGTGGCGACGAAGAGATGACCCGCGCCCTGCTTGGCGGCTTCGACGATCACGTCGCCGCGATCCAGATTGAGCGTCACGCCCTGCGCCGTCTCCGTGATGGAGAACTCGGAGCGTTCGCGCATCTCGACGCGCGAGCCGTCGGCCAATCTCACGACCGCGCCGGAATCTTTCGCCGTCCGCACGCGCACGCCCTTGCCGATCTCTTCGCCGACGACCATCGCCAGCGTGCCCGCGTCGGTCACGCGGTAGAGCGCGCCGTTCGCGCTCTCGACCGTCGCGGCGAGCGCCGCGCCCGAAGGCAAGCGGTTCGAGAGGAACAACGCGCCGACCGCCACGGCCACGACGAGCGAGGCGGCCACCGCCCAACGCCACGCCGTGAAATTCGTCTGCGCAGAGCGCGCCGGCTGATTGAACTCGGCGCGCGCGGCGGCGGTGCGGCCGGTGCGCGCTTCCTTGAGAGCCTTGCGGCAGGGGATGCATTCCTGCGTGTGGTCTTCCAAGAGGAGCGCGCGCGCGGGCGACAACTCGCGGCGCAGGTAGGACGGGATGAGCGACTGAAAATCGCCGCAGTTGTTGATGTGTTCGGAGGCCGTGACGGCGGCCGATGCCGACGGCGAGGTCGCCGCCGCCGAAATGTTTTGGTCGGCGGCGAGGCGCGCCCACACGCGCGAGGCCGCGTCGTCCACGTGGCGCGTGTCCGGTTGGTCGCTGAGCACGGCGTTCACGCTTTGATCAATGATGGCTTCGAGTTCTTTTTTATTACGCTTCATGATGTTTCTCCAGATATTCACCAATCTCTCCACGCAGACGCACGCGCGCCCGGTGCAGCGTGACGGCCACGACCATCTGCGACATGCCGAGCATTTCGGCGATCTCGCCATTGTCGTAACCCTCAAAATAGCGAAGGGCGAAAACTTCCGAGGCGCGCGTGCCGAGCCGCGCGACCGCCTGCCGGAGCAGCGTCCGCATCTCTTTATCGGCCTGCTGCGCCTCCGGGTTCAGAATCGGGCTTTGTAACAGCGCGGCGTCCACGTCTTCGAACGGCACGGAGCGGGCGCGCGTCCGGCCGCGCATCAAGTCGAGCGAGGCGTTGACGGCGGCGCGATGCAGGTAACTGCCGGGACTCGGCGCGAGATCGCGTTTTTCCTTGTTTCCGGCGAGGCGCATGAAAATGGTTTGCAGCACGTCTTCGGCGTCTGCGGGGCTGCC
>DASQNL010000280.1:0-2475 GCA_035644995.1 Pyrinomonadaceae bacterium
CCGCATCGCTGACCGCCCCGGTGGCGATCAGGAACGCGAGCGCGAGCGCGGTCAGCCCCGCGCCCGCCTGCGTGTAGATGGGCAGACGCTTGCGGTCGATGCGGTCGGCGAAGACGCCGCCGAGCAGCGTCAGGACGAGACCGGGCGAAGTGGCCGCGAAGCCGTCAACGCCGAGCCAGAAGGCCGAGTTCGTGAGTTGCAGGACGAGCCAGCCCTGCGCCACCGTCTGCATCCACGTGCCGATGTTGGACAGGAACGCGCCCGCCCAAAACAGACGAAAGTTGCGATGCGAGAGCGCGCGAAACATCTCGCTCGAACGGGTTGCCGGCTCGGCGTTTGGCTCGACCAGTACAGGCATGATTTAACTTGATACCACCGGGCGGCCGTCCGACTCAAACGGACGCCGGGAAATGTCGCAACTTTTCGCCCGCGCCCCGGCGGAAGTTTTGCGGGCGGGCGTCGAGTCGTGGTCTAATCGCGGGCATGCGAAAAGTCGCGCCCCGGTGTTTCCGCCTTCATCTTCCAACTTCAGGAGAATATTATGACACGTCTGCCAGCGCGCTTCAGCTTGTTCGTCGTGAGCGGCTGTTTGCTGTTGTTCGTCTGCCACGCGGCCGCTCAACCGGCGCACGCGCAATCGACTTCCCGGCCACAACTCTTTCTCAAGATGCAACAGCCCGCGACCAACGGACAACCGCCCGCGCCGACGACGCCGCCGGCCGCCAACCCGGCCGACGTTAATTCGCTCGATGCCATCCTCGCCGCCGTCTACGATTCCATCTCCGGCGCGAAGGGCAAGCCGCGCAACTGGGATCGTTTCCGCTCGCTCTTTGTCCCCGGCGCGCGGCTCATCCCGACCTTCAAACGCCCGACCGGAGAATTTGCCGCGCGCGCGCTCACGCCCGAAGAGTTCATCGCCTCGTCGGGCAAGTTCATGGAGGAACAGGGATTTTTCGAGCAGGGCATCGCCAATCACGTCGAGACTTTCGGCAACATCGCGCAGGTCTTCAGCGTCTACGAAGGCCGCCACGCCACCGCCGACCCGAAGCCCTTCGTGCGCGGCATCAACAGCATTCAACTCATGAACGACGGCAAACGCTGGTGGGTCGTGACGATCTTCTGGCAGGCCGAAGACGCGGCGAACCCGCTCCCGCGGAAATATCTCACGGTGAAGAAGAAGAAATAGCTTTCGTTAGAATTGCCGCCCGCGCCGACACAGGAGCGGCGGCGGCGGCGCATCCGAACGGCGCGGAGGAGAGTGGATGATTCGCGAAAAGTTGATCGAGAGCGAGATCGGGGTCAGCCGCAAGTTTCGCATGCGCGGGCGCGAGGTGTCGCGCATCGAGGCTCTGAGCGACGCGGTGTTCGGCTTCGCCATCACGCTGCTCGTCGTCTCGCTCGAGGTGCCGCAAACGTTCGACGCGTTGATGGAGATGATGCGCGGCTTCGTCGCCTTCGCCGTCTGCTTTGCGATGCTCATCCTCGTCTGGTACCAGCAGTACAAGTTCTTCCGCCGTTACGGGTTGAACGACGCGCTTACGTTCGTCTTAAACGCCGCGCTGCTGTTCGTCGTGCTTTTCTACGTCTACCCGTTGAAATTCGTCTGGACGCTGCTCGTCAACATGATGCTCGGCGTGGACAACCGCGTGCGGCTGCCGACGGGCGAGTTGGTCGCGGCCGTCGAGAACAGCCAGATGGGGCGGATGATGATCGTCTTCAGCATCGGCTACGTGGCCGTCTTCGCCGTCTTCGCGTTGCTCTACTGGCGCGCCTACGCGAAGCGCGCCGAGTTGGAGTTGAACCCGCTCGAAGTGTTGGACACGCGAACTGAGTTGGATGAGAACATCCTGCACGTCGGGATCGGCCTGCTCTCGATTGCGCTCGCCAGCCGGGGCAGCCGCGGCTTCGTCGCGCTGGCGGGTTTCATCTACATGAGCGTCGGCCCGGTGATGACCGTCCACGGTTTGATCATGGGGAAGAAACGAAAGCGACTGGAAGCGACCTTGGCGACGCGCGAGCAGGCGCAGACGGAGAGCGCGGCGGACTCCGACCTCACGACCGCAGCGTCAGGATGACTATTTCCGGCGGCACGCGAAAACGCACCGGGAAGATGCTCGTCCCGATGCCGTCGCAGACGAACAGGTGCCGCCCGTCTTCGACGACGTGCCCCGACGCGTAACGCTGCCCGAACTTTGAAGGCACGACGGGTCTGCCGATGAAGGGAAGATTGACCTGCCCGCCGTGGGTGTGCCCGGCCAGCGTGAGACTGACGCGGGGCGGCACTTCGGGAAAGATGTCCGGATTGTGAGTGATCAACAGAACGGGGTCGTCGTCCCCGGCTTGAGCGAGGCTGCCCGCGATGTCCGGCCGGCGCGTCCACAGGTCGGCGATGCCCGCCACCCAAAACGACTTCCCGCCCTGCTCGATGCACCTCGCCTCGTTTTCCAGCGTCGTTAGTCCTGCTTGCCGCAGAGC
>DASQNL010000281.1:0-6795 GCA_035644995.1 Pyrinomonadaceae bacterium
GCTGGCGATGGTCGAACGCCACTTCCACGTCTTCGTCTTCGCTCCGCCCGGCGTGACGCTGGAGAGCACGCGCACGCTCCTCGCGCGGCTTAAAGAACTGCGCGCCGACACGCTCGTTATCACCGGCGACGACGAGGCGGCGCGAGCCTGCACGCGCGCGCTGACGCTTCCCCCCGACATCAACGAATTCCTCGCGCCCATTCCCTACATCATCCCCGCGCAACTCTTCGCCGCGCTCCTCGCCGCCGCCAAGGGACTCGACCCGGACGCCGCCCCTATTAGTTCAAGTCGCAGCGGATAATTTGCTAGTGCTGGATGTATTCGTGCAGCAGGCGCAGTTCATCGCCCTGCTCGCTGAGTTCGACGCGCATGATGTCGCGCATGGCGAGCATGCCGACCCAGCGGTCGTCGCGCACGACGGGCAGGTAGCGCGTGCCGTGTTTCTCCATCAACTCAAGCGCCTCGTGCGGCGTGTTCTTGCAGTCGATGACGGCCTTGATCGCGCTCATCATCTCGCGCACGGGCGTGGTGGCGGCGTCGCGCCCGGCGACCACGACGCGGCGTAGGAGCGCGCGCTCGGAGAAGATGCCGCACAGCCGCCCCTCCTCGTCGAGCACGCAGACCGCGCCGATGTTGAGGTTCGTCATAAACTTCGCCGCTTCGAGCGCGGTCGCCGATTCGCGCACAAAATACGGTTCGCGCTCGCGGATCACATCGCCGATTGTCAACATCAAACCGTACCTCCGTCGAGATGAGTGTAAAAGTCGGTAGGAACTGCCAGTGTTGTAAATCTTCGCCGCGAGAAGATCAAGCGATTAATTTCGACCGGCGCGCTTGTACAAATTTTCTCTACTCGAAGAGTGAGGCTTGCGCCGACGGGCGGCGGAACGTGCGGCGCGGCTCGACCGCCAACACCTCCGCCGTTTGGTTGAACTTGTTCCGCTCGCAGTGCAGGCGAAACTGCTGCTCGATCATGCGCCAGTATTCGCCCTGCCCGCGCATGCGCTCGCCGAACTCGCTCGAATTGAGCCGGCCGCCGCGCATCTCGCGCAGACGGTTCAAGACGCGGTCGGCCTTCGTCGGCAGCTTCTCGCGCAAGCGTTGCTCGAAGTAGGGCGCGACGTTGCCGGGCAAACGCAGCAGCGTCATAAACGCGTGGCGCGCGCCCGCCGCGCGCGCGCGTTTCAGGAGTTGGGGGATGTGCGAATCGTTGAGCGTCGGGATGACGGGCGCGATGCCGATGCCGACGGGGATGCCCGCCGAGGCGAGTTCGGCCATGGCCTTGAAGCGCGCGTCGGGCGCGGGCGCAAACGGTTCGAGCGCGCGCGCCGTCTGCGGGTCGTTGAAAGGGATCGTGAAATAGACGGAGGCGGAAGCCTCGCGCGCGAGCGCGACGAGCACGTCGAGGTCGCGCCGGACGAGAGCCGACTTCGTGACGATGCTCACCGGGTTGCGAAACTCCAGACAGACTTCCAGACACTTCCGCGTCAGCTTGTAATGCGCTTCGAGCGGCACGTAAGGGTCGGAGGTGAACGAGAAGACGAGTTCGTCGCCCTTCCAGCCGGGACGCATCAACTCTTTCCGCAGCAGTTCGGCCGCGTGGATTTTGACGACGAGTTTTCGCTCGAAATCCGTGCCCGCGCCGAAGCCCAGATATTCGTGCGTGGGGCGCGAGAAGCAGTAGGTGCAGGCGTGCGTGCAGCCGCGGTAGACGTTGACGCTGTAGTCGAAGCCAACGTCCGGGCTGTCGTTCTTCGTGATGACGGAGCGCGTGGCCTCTTCCTCGAAGACCTCCAGCGCGGCTTCCGGCGGCTCGCCGATCCATTCGACGTGCGTGGAGTGCCAGGGATTCGGGGGGTTCTCGATGTAGCGCATCTTTAAATTCTTCGCCCGCGCGTTCGCTCTCACGCTACTGATATAACGATTTTCACCGGGCGTCAACGCCGCCCCGCCGCACGCGCTTTTTCCCCCTGTGTGAAACGGGCGAGAAACAGCCCGGCCGGCGTTTTGAGAGTCGTGAAGCGAAAAACTCTCTTGCCGCCGGCCGGGCTGTTTGAAGCTATGACCTGTCGCTATTATTTCACGGTACGGCCAAAGCCGGGGCGTCGTTGCTGCCTGTCTCTTCGCGCATGAAGTCGAGCAAGAGATCGAGCATGGCCTGCTCCATGTCGCTGACGCCCGTGAAGCGCAAGGCGAATCCCATCTCCTCGATCCGGTAGACCACCTCGCCCCAGAGATACAGCCAGCCCTCGGTGGGCAGTTGAATCTCCACGCGGATCAACTCTTTGGGCTTAACGAGGTCGGCCGTCAAGACGAAACATCCCGTCGTGCTGAGATCGACGATGTGACCCTCGCACCGCGCCAGCACGCCTTCCCAACGCGCGTTGAGCCGCACGTAAACACGCTCCGATTGCCTGCGGTCTGCTGCCATAATTCTCTCCCTCAAGAATCTTTTCTGCTTAAGCCACCATCGCCGGCCGGATCGGACGGACGTTCTGCTGAATGTCCGGCGAGTTTTCCGAGTGCGTGTATGTGTCCGAAATGATCTTCTCCGCGCCGCCGACGCTCACCGGGCGCGAGAAGAAATATCCCTGCCCGTTTTCGCAACCGAGTTTGCGCAAGAGCGCGAGTTGCTCTTTCGTCTCGACGCCTTCGGCGACCACGTCCATGCCCAGATTTTGCGCCAGCATCAGGATCGTGCGGACGATCTCGATGTTCTCGTTGTTGTCCACCATCCGCATGACGAACGAGCGGTCAACCTTCAACGTGTCAATCGGGAAACGGTGGAGGTAACTCAAGCTGGAATAGCCCGTGCCGAAATCATCGATGCTGAGTTGAACGCCGAGCGCGCGCAGTTGCTTGAGCATCTCGGTCGCCGTGTCGATGTTCTCCATCACGACCGATTCGGTGATCTCCAGTTTGAGACTCCGCGGGTCGAGTTTCGTCTCGTCCAATATTTCCTTGACCTGCTCCAGCAGATTGGGCTGCGTGAATTGACGGCTGGAAAGATTGACGCTGATAAAGAGCGGCGGGTCGGACGGGAAACGCCTCTGCCAGCGTCGCATCTGGCGGCACGCCTCCTGCAACGCCCACTGGCCGATGGGCAGAATTTGCCCCGTGTCTTCCGCCACCGGGATGAAGTCCATCGGCGAGATCAAACCGCGCTCCGGGTGCTGCCAGCGCACGAGCGCCTCGAAGCCGCGCAGGTTGAAATTGTCGAGCGCGACGATGGGCTGATACTGGATGAAGAACTCCTGACGTTCGAGCGCGCGGCGCAAGTCCGTCTCCATCTGCAAGAGGTTCATCGCCACGGCGTGCATCGCCTTGTCGAATACCTCGTGGCGCGCTTTGCCGAGCGTCTTCGCGCGGTACATCGCCGTGTCCGCATCGCGCAGGATGTCGTCCGACTGCACGTATTCGAGCGAACTCGGCGCGATGCCGATGCTGACGGTGGTGAACACTTCGCGCCCGCTCAAGATGAACGGCACGGAAATCTCTTTCTGGATGCGCTCCGCGATGGAGATGGCTTCGGTCGCATCCTGCATGTCTTCGAGCAGGATGGTGAACTCGTCGCCGCCGACGCGCGCCACCGTGTCGCCCGGTCGCAGGCAGGTTTCCAAACGGCGCGCGATGCCGACGAGCAGTTGATCGCCGATCATGTGGCCGAGACTGTCGTTGATGATCTTGAAGCGGTCGAGGTCTAAAAACAGCACCGCGAAAATCTGTTCGGGGTTGCGCTGCATGCGCGCGATAGCCAGTTTGAGATGATCGACAAAGAGCGTGCGGTTCGGCAGCCCGGTCAGGGCATCGTGGAAGGCATCGTGGAGCAGGCGTTCCTCGGCGCGCTTGCGATCCGTGATGTCTTGAATCTGGAAGATGATATGCACCAGCCCCGTCTGCGACTCGCGCACCCTTGAAACGCTCCACAATACCCACACGGCATGACCCTGTTTGTGCAGGTAACGCTTCTCCATCTGGTAAGACGGAATCTTGCCTTTGAGCAACTGCTTGATCTGGCTGAGAGCCGTGCCTAGATCGTCCGGGTGCGTAACTTTCTGAAAATTGGTCGCGAGCAGTTCTTCTTCCGCGTAGCCGAGAATGTCGCACAACGAGCGATTAACTTGCAGCCAACGCCCCTTACTTGAAACGAGCGCCATGCCGATGGCCGCGAAGTCGAACGCGCTGCGGAAGAGTTCTTCGCTCTCCTGCAACGTCGCCACCTGCCGCTCCATCTGTCGCGCCTGCGTGACCGACGCATAGATGTCCTTCAGGTACATCCCGTAGACGAAGTGCGCGATGGCGAGCACGGTCGTCGCCGCGATTGAAGGCAGGAAACCCGCGACGCCGACGAGTTTGGCGATGACGCCGGCGGAAGCCGCGACCGTGAAGTAGGTGAGACCTGTCCAGAGAAAATTTTTGCCCCAACGCTGCCAGAAGCGAGCGGTCGTCGCCTCGTCTTCGCCCAGGGTAATGATGCCGGAGTGGATGAAGGACTGCACGAGCGCGATCAGCCCGACGGCCATGATGAGCGTGGAGGAGTGGTGGTCGTGCGGGAGCGCGGTGACGGCTCCGAATTTGTAACGCAAGAGCGAGAGGATGAGGAAGGCGGCGGCGGCGGCGACGGCCGAGTTGAAGAGAAGCGTGAGACGTTCCCGGCTGAAGCGTAGAGAGGCGCACAGCGCAGCCACCGCCGCCAGAATCACCGACCCTTCACCGGCGAACAGCAGCATCGCCAAAAAGACGAACGTGTCGGAAAGCGAAACCTGCCCGCGCACGTGTGGGATTTTGATGGTGATGCGCGTCCCGATGTTAATCGCGACGAGCGCCAGCAGCAAAAAAGGGACATCAATCTGCCCGACGGAGAGCCGGGAGATGGAGGCGATTAGCGCGCCGCCACCTAAAACGATGCCCAACCATTTGAGAGGTTTAGGTAGATTCTGATTGTTTGCAGCGATCATGGTGACAGGAATTTCGAGGATGATAAAGAAGTGAATTCGAAACGCTCTCGCCTGCCTTTCCGACCGGAAGGCGGCAACCCTGCGTACAAACTTTATGCCAACTGCCTCCCCGCTCAAAATCCCCGCTTTCTTTAAATATTTGCTCTCACCAACTTCAAAAACTGCGTCAAATCGGTCAGACTGCCCGGTCAAATAGGTTTGCTCAATGGGCAACTTGACCGGATTTCGCCCCCATGAAGCCGGAATTTTTATCTTTTCTCTTCTCCATCCCATCCCCGCTAATCCGTTTACACAGGTTAACCGCTTAATTATCAGTAGTTTAACTTCACAAACGTTGAAACGTTGCTTTTCCAGTTTTTACTTGCTTTAACATTGTTGATGTTTTAATATCTTTTTGTGCGGATTCAAGCCTAACCGCGCCTTTGCCAACCGCCTAACCCAAGCTCGACGGACATTCGTCGCCAATCCCGAATTTGCTTGCAGCGCCATTGCAAAATTTGTGACAGCTTCAAGTTTGACCCAATTGAGAGCGAGAGCCGATTGATTTTTTGAAGATGAAAACAGGGCTTCGAGCGAGGATGCGGGGAACGCCTTAAAAACTGAGACGGCTGAATCGGGAGTGAGTCTATGAGAATTGTTTGCCCCAAATGCGAGTTGAAGGGTCAGGTCGATGTCACGCCCGTGGGCGCGAAGACGCGCATTGCGTGCGTCCGTTGCGCGACCACCTTCGAGGCCGTTTTCGCAGACGGCGAGGTGCAAGGGGTTCTGCCGCAGGCCAACTACGCCGGGGCGGTGATTGAAAACGCCGTGGGCGATGTTTCGGCGTCCGGAGCGGAGTTCATGTCTGCGTCCGCGCCGGAGACGCCGCGCGAAAATCAATTTGACGACATCCCGGAGATTGAGGAGTGGCCTGTCGCGGCAGACGACTTTTACACGTCGTCGCCGAATTTGGTAGCAGAGGCGACGGTGGAAACAGCGCAGGACGCGTCGCAAGAAATTTCTCACCAACTGATGCCGCCCGATGTCGAAGCGGAAGCGCATGAACCGGCGGATACCGGGCAAGATGTTGTGGCACAGTCGCTCAAGTCAGACGTTGCGGGCAAGGTTGGCCGCCCGCCTTCGGACGTTTATGGCATGGGCGTGCGCCTGATGCGAGTTTCGCCCGTGTGGCTGCTGGTGGCGGGACTCAGTTTTATCTCCTTCATCGTTTTCTGCAACTGGCTCATCAAGCCGACGGAACAGGCGGGAGACGCGCCGAGCCTCATCGCCACAGCTAATAACCACGCGACAAACCGGGCGGCTGATCGCGCCGGCGTCCCTGCTTCGACAACTCAATCCACGGTCAACAGTCAGGCCGCCCAACCGTCGAAAGAACCCGGCGTGGCGTTCATCGAGGCCGAGGCGAGAGAGAAGCTGCCCCCGGTGGCCGCGCCGAGCGTCGCAGCGGCCGGGGCGAAGCCCGCGGCCGAAGAGAAACCGGCGACTCCGCCCGCCTCGTCGAATCGCACGGACGAAGCGAAAGAGGGAAAGGTCACGATTCAGGTCGGTTCATACAATGCGGCGGCGGAGGCCGAATCGCGGGTCGCTAATTTGAAAGCCGCCGGTTTCGCGGCGCGCAGCGTGACGGTTGAGATTCCGAAGCGCGGCACCTGGTATCGCGTGCAGAGCGGCCGCTTCATGAGCCGCGACGAGGCGGAACGCTACGGCAAGCAACTACGCGACAAGGGCATCGTGTCGAGTTACATCACGACCGACGTTCAAGAGTAACGGCTTTCCGCGACGAGACTGCAACGAGCCACACACGACGATGTTCGCCACTAAGACCAACATTCCCTCG
>DASQNL010000282.1:0-6383 GCA_035644995.1 Pyrinomonadaceae bacterium
GCGTTCTAACAATGCACGGTCTACTTTTACGCTGTCGGTTTTAGAACGCGATGTGCGAAAACCCACTTCGCGCCATAATTGCCGCCGAACTGTTGCCAGCGCATCCGCGAAGGTCGGCAACCGCTTGACGTACCATGCGGCTTGTCGCACGAACAACTTTTGCTTCTCACCGTAATGATGATGAGCCAGCAACGTGACTATCGAAAAGAGCGCCAGCACGGCCGGGGTCGTGCGTGCAATGGCTTTGTCCGACCACTGGCGTTGCGTCTCCAGGCCGAGATGCGCGCGTGCCTCCTCGAAGGTGACTTCGACTTGCCAGCGTCTAACGAACCACCCCAGCATCTCGACCGGCTCACTTTCAAGGTTGGTCGAGAGCAAGGCTTGCGGCTTGAACTTCTCCGCAGGGTCTCTGACCAACACCCATCGGATGGGAACCGGCGGCACCCCCGTGTGATACCACACGGCCACCCCTGACGCGACTTCAATCGCTCGCTCGCCGCCACCGTACCACCCGGCAACCGTGTGCTGACGCCACACCGTCTGTGCGTCCTTGAGCACCGTGGCAAGCGTCGGCAGCCGCACCCCTTGCAAGCGGGGTCGCCCATTCTGTCGTGGCCGGCGTGGTGGCGCAGAGGCTCATAGAGAGCGGCATCGAGGCGCAAGCGCGTAATCACCGTCATCTGCCGGCGCACCGCCGCGAGCAGTTCGAGTGCGGCGAAGCTGCTGTCGGCGACCACGACCAGCTCGCGCTGCGGCAGCCACCGCTTAACTTGCAGAAGCATCTGCCGCGCCCACTCGGTCAGCTTCTTATGAGGATGCCCGCGATCTGTGTAGTAGCGCTCGGACGGGCACAAGCAAGTCAGCACGGGCAACGCCCAGACTCTTTCAGCCCACGGGATACGCACCGTCAGCATCAGGCAGAGCCAACGCAAACCGCTCGCACGGACGAAGTGGGAGTGCGAAGAGCGCACCGGGTCGCGGTAGACCCCTTTAGCCGTGATGCGTTCTCCACGCCGCCGCTCGATAGTGTCATCGATGGCAAAGACGAGCGCGCCCTGAGGCGCCAACTGCTTGATGAGCAACGCAAGCAGGCGGCGAGAGGCCGCCAGCGCAGACCACCGCGCGCGGTTCAGGACGCGATGGTAAGTCTGAAAGTGTCGCTCGTGGCTCAAGCCGCAAACGCGCAACGCCGCCGTGACCGTGCGCTTGCCGGGCGCAAGAATGGCGCCGACGAGCAGCACCTGCACGTGTTGCCAGACAGGCTTGGAAAACAAAGGAGCGAACGATACAATCAGGCTCGTCAGTTCGGAAGGCAGTGTGAGCATCCAAAGACCTCTCTTGGCGGAGTTGGTCAATCAGCTTACACGGCCTTCCGTTTTATTTTCAAAGATCAAAATGGATAAAGTCGAGCTTAGAGGAGGCGTTTGCCCGGTTGTTCTCTAAAGATTTTCCAGCGGAACCGGCTCGACCGGGTCGGCGAGCGTGAAGCCGAAGACGCGCGAGTAGAAATAGAGTTCGCCTTCGAGCGCGCGTTTGATGTTTTCGGCGCGGCGAAAACCGTGCTGCTCGCCCTCGAAGGCGACGTAGGCCACGGGCAAGCCCTTCGCCCGCAGAGCCTCGACCATCAACTCGGCTTGATTCGGCGGCACCACCTTGTCTTCGAGTCCCTGAAAGAAGATGACGGGGCAGGAGAGTTGCGCGGTGAAGTTAATGGGCGAGCGCGCGTGGTAGAGGTCTCGGCGTTCGGGATACGCGCCCACGAGATTGTCGAGGTAGCGCGCCTCGAACTTATGCGTGTCGCGGACGAGCGCGCCGAGGTCGCTGACGCCGTAATGGCTCGCGCCCGCCTTGAAGACATCGCGGAAGGTGAGCGCGGCGAGCGTCGTGTAGCCGCCCGCGCTGCCGCCCGTGATGACGCAGCGCGCGCCGTCAACGAGTCCTTCCGAGGCGAGATGAAGCGCGCCGTTCGAGCAGTCGTCAACGTCCGTGACGCCCCACGCGCCGTTGAGTCTCAGGCGATAGGCGCGGCCGTAGCCGGTGCTGCCGCCGTAGTTCACATCGAGCACGGCGATGCCGCGACTCGTCCAGAATTGGATATTGAGACTGAGCGTGGTGGAAGCCATCGCGGTCGGGCCGCCGTGGCTTTTGACGAGCAGCAGCGGACGCTCCGCGTCGGGCGCGGCGAAATCACGATTGCGCGGCGGGTAGAAGAAGGCGTGCGCGGTCTGCCCGTCGGTCGTCGGAAATTCGAGAGGCTGCGCGACGGAGAGATAGCCCTCGTCAATGTCTCGCTCGCTCGACCGGCGCAAAACTTCAAACTCTCCCGACGCCGGAGCGAACGCGACGATGGCCGACGACTTCCGCGGCGCGCCCGCGCGGAAAACAGCGCGCCCGCGCGTCGCCTGAACGTATTGCAGGTCGGCATAGATGCTCTCGACGGGGCGGAGCGTTTTGTTCGTCGTGTCGAGACGCGCGAGGTGCGAGATGCCGCGCACGATGTAGGCGCAGATGATCTCCGTGTCCGAGGCGAAGGCGTAAGTCGACATGCCGAAGCCCCACTGCGGCTGCCCGAACTCGGCCTCCATCTCGCATAAGGCTTCAAACGTTTCGCCCGCGCCCGCCGCGGCGCGATAGAGATTCCACCAACCGCTCCGGTCGGAGACGAAGTGCAAACGCCCGGCGGGCGACCATTCGGGTTGAAAGATCGACTCGTCGCGCCCGCCCGCCACCCGTCGCGCGCCCGTCAGCGCGCCGTCTTCCGCCACGTCCGCGAGCCACAACTCGGTTCCGTCCCAGGGCATGTTCGGATGATTCCAACAGAGCCACGCCAATCGCCGACCGTCGGGACTCAAGCGCGGCGAAGAGTAGAAATCATAACCTGAGGCGAGCACGCGCCCGCCGTCCGCATTCTCCTCCGCGTCGAGCGAGAGGGCGACGAGCGTGTTCGCCGGTTCATGCGCGCCCGCCTCGCCGCGGTGGTCTTCGCGCACGGCGAGAAGGCGTCCGCGCGCGGCGTCCATGACGGCGTCGGCGTAGCGCAGTTCGGCATTCGATTCGGGCGTGAGCGGCGCGGGCGCAGGCGCGTCCGGGGTTTGACGATAGAGACGTTGGTCGGAGAAGTTGGAGAAATAGATCGCGCCCCGGTGGACGACGAAATCGCCGCCGCCGTATTCGTGGACGCGCGTGCGTGCGTTGAAGGGCGGCGGCGTCATGTCGCGCTGTGCGCCGTCGGGCGTGCGGCGGACGATGCAGGTGCGCCCGCCGTCGGAGGGGCGGAGTTCGAGCCAGTAAACGTCTTCTCCGTCCGTTTTGACCATGCTCAGCCCGACCGCGCCCTGTACGATGAGGTCTGCGGTCAGGGGCGACTTCCAGGAGCCGTAAGGCGCGATTTTAATTTCAGCCATGCCCCACATAATGAACCAGATTCCGGCGCGAAGCCAAGCCCGGCGCATGATCCGGCGGCATCAAAGTTTTTCGCGCCCCGCTTGCTGCCGCCCTCCCTCAAAACGCGCCGCCGACCGCGTGAAGCCGTTCTGCGCAAACGACTTTCAAGTGTTTTCTCCCCGCGTCCGCGTGGCTTTCGCCGGGCGTTCGCCATTCGTCGCGTTAAACATCTCAAGAATTCCTCAAGTCCGCCCGCGCATATTAAGAGTGGCCGGACGCGCGCGCCTTCCAGACCGCGCCGCGTGAGCCGGGAGACTTCAAGCCCCTGACCATCATGGAGAGCTTTGTTGATAGCTTTGCCGAAACTCTCACACGCGCCCTTCGGAAACCGCGCGTCTGACGGTCAACCTTGAGAGAGAGAGTTGAGATAAGGAAACAATGGGATTGATCCTCGATAAGATTACGCCGCCCGTGGAATTGCCGCGCGTCTCACGCGGGCGTCTGCTGGATGCGTTGCACGACAGCATGACCTGTTGCACCTCGACCGTGATCTGCGGACGCACGGGCACGGGCAAGACCATGCTCGCCGCCGACTTCGCCGCGCAGAGCGAGCGGCGCGTCGCGTGGTACAAAGTTGACGCGCCGGAGTTTGACCGGCACGCGTTTCTGCAATACCTCGTTGCCGCCGTGCGCAACCAGCATCCGGGCTTCGGGCGCAAGACGCTCGCGCTGCTCTCTTCGAGCGGTTCGATGCCGGACGCCGCGCTCCTGGCCGAGTCGTTCGTCTACGAGATGACGATGCTTGAAGCCGACGAACCGCTCCTGATCGTGATCGACGATCTGCACCTGTTGTATGATGCCGAATGGATCGTGCCCTTCTTCGGTCGGCTCCTGCCGCTCTTGCCCGTCGAAGCGCACATGATCCTGGTCGGCCGCACGTTGCCGCCCGCGCCCCTCTGGCGCATGCGCTCGAAGCAGACCTTGCGCGTGATAGACGAATCCGCGATGGCCTTCACGCCGGCGGAAGCGGGAGCGCTATTCGAGAGCTACGGCTTGCCGACGAAACCCGCTGCGCAGGCTTTGGCCGAAACGTGGGGACGCGCCGCCGCGCTCGACCGCGCCGCGCGCGCGCACCGTGAAGCATTGAACGCGGAAGACGCGCGGCGGCCGGTCGTGCGGATAAGCTCCGGCGCGGACAGCCGGGCGGCTCAATCGCGGCTGCGGCTCGTGAAAGATTTTGCGGAGAAGTCTTCAGGTCAGGGCGGGTTGAGGCGCGCCGGGCGTTGAGGCCGGGCGGTTTCGCGGGATGCGTCGGCCGCTTGCGCGCACAGGTTCGCACGGGGTAAGAATTTAAACGCTAAGCGCGGCGACGGCGCGCCTCCCCCGGCGCAACGCGGAAGTCGTCGAGGCCGCGACCGCGTTCAAGTCAGGTTCAGGCCGACGGGCATCTATGATTCGCTTGGGCGGTTTTCGGCAACACGCTGAGGCCGCGAGAGGCTGATGAGCAACAGGCCGCATCGTCAAGGCAAGCTGCAAACTTCCCCCCTGCCGCCGCTCACGGGAGCGACGACCGGCGGCGTGGCGACGCCCGCCTTCTTCCTGCGCACCAAGCTCCTGCCGCCGCGCCCCACGCCCGCGCTCCTGCCGCGCCCGCGCCTGATGGAGCGGCTCTCGTCGAATCTCGCGCATCAGATCACGCTCGTCGCCGCCAACGCCGGTTCGGGCAAGACCACGCTCGTCGCCGATTTCGTGCGCACCCACGCGCGCCCCTTCGTCTGGTATCAACTCGACCGCACCGACGCCGACCCCTTCGTCTTTCTCGGCTACCTCGCCCACGGCATCAAACAGGTCGTCCCGGAGTTCGGCGCGGCCACGCTCTCTTATCTCCAACAGTCGGCCGCCGAGCTCGCCGAGCAGCCCGAACGCGCCGTTGACGTGTTCCTCAACGAAGTGCTCGACCTCGTTGACCGGCAACTCATCATCGTGCTGGACGACTATCATCATCTCGGCACGGACACGAACGTCCACCGCGTCGTGGATCGCCTGCTGGCGTACCTGCCGGATGTCTTGCACATCATCATCACCTCGCGCGATGTGCCGCCGCTCGCGCTCGCACGCCTGCGCGCCCACAACGAACTCACCATCATCGACCGCGCCGAGCTTCTCTTTACCGACGAAGAGACGCAGGAGCTTTTCCGCAAAGTCTTCGACCTCGAACTGACGCCCGAACAACTCACCGAATACCGCGAGCGCACGCACGGCTGGATCACCGCGCTCCAACTCATTCGTCAGGTCGCGCAACGCCATGCGCTCGCCAGCGGCGCGCGTGAGGGCGAGCCGTCGGCGCGCCCCGACCTCTCGGAAATCCTGCGCCAGTCCGAACTCGACATCTTCGACTATTTCGCCGAAGAGGTGTTCGCCGACGAGGCGGCCGACGCACAGTCGTTGCTGCTGCGCATCTCGCTGCTTGAACGCGTCGAGGCCGACATCTGTAGTCGTCTCTTTCCCGACGGCAGCAGCGCGCAACTGCTGCCCGCGCTCGTTCGCCGCAACGTGTTTATGACCGTCGCCGGCAGCGCCGGGCGCGGCGAAGAATATCGCCTGCACCCGCTGTTCAAAGATTTTCTGCAACGTCGCCTGCGCTCGGAGATCGGGCAGGCGGGCGTGGCGCGCGAGCACGCCCGCTACGCCGAGTTTTTCGTCGAGCGCAAGCAATGGGAACAGGCCATCCGCCACCTGCTCGCGGCCGAAGACTTCGGGCGCGCCGCCATCATCATCGCCAACAAGGGGCAGGAATGGATCGCGACGGGCGCGTTCACGTCGCTCATTACGTTCGTCGAAGCCATTCCCGAAGCGGCCATCGAAGCGCATCCGCGCGCCCTCTTTCACCGCGCCGAAGTGGCGCGTCTGCGCGGCGAGTACGAAACTTCACAGACGCTCTTTCGCCGCGCCTCGACGCTCCTGCACGCGCGCGGCGACGCCGAGGGCGAGGCCGAAGC
>DASQNL010000283.1:0-2230 GCA_035644995.1 Pyrinomonadaceae bacterium
CCTGCGGTGAGAAAAGGATACGGAAGCGGGGCGCGCTCTGGTAAGATGCGCGCGTTCTATCTTTGAAAACCTACTGGCAACGGTCGCATGTCTAGCTCACCCTCACCCACTCACGAGTGATGAGCGTCGCCACGAAGCAGAGACTTTCTACTTTCTTGGTGACAACCAAATGCGCCGCACCGCTAGATACCATCGTATCTAGCGAGAAGGTTAATGTCAAGATCGGCTTTCCGTCGGGAGGTATCTCCTGATGGGAAGCTCCACGCGCACTAAGGCTGCTCGGTTAGGTGAAAAGCTGCTTCGTATTCGCTTGGAATTGGGTTTATCTCAAAACGGCATGCTTGAGCGTTTAGGATTCGGCGAAGAGTTGTTCCGTAGCAACGTCTCACAATACGAACTTGGGACGCGCGTGCCGCCTTTACCAGTCCTCTTGGAATATGCACGCGCGGCGGGCGTCTACGTGGATGATCTGATTGATGATGAGTTCGACTTGCCCGATAAGATTCCCGGCGCAGTGAGGCATGAAGGAATTAGGCGCAACGCTGGCGCACGAGGCAAGAAGCGTTGAGCGGCGCGTAAACATGCACATGCTTTGCTGCTCGCTCATAATAGAAGTTCGCCACACGCTCTAGTCTATGTTGATTTTCCACCGGGAGGTAACTTCTGATGGCGCGCGTGCCTCGTCCTAAGCCCGCCAGGCTGCCTGAGAAGTTGCTGCAAATCCGCCTCGCGCTTGAACTTTCACAGGATGGAATGCTGCAACAGTTAGGGCTTGGCGAGAAACTATCTCGGACTACGGTATCTGCTTATGAGGTCGGTACAAGTGAGCCGCCGCTTCCGGTCTTGTTGGAATATGCGCGGGCAGGGGGTGTGTGGGTGGATGTGTTGATTGATGATGAGCTTGACTTGCCCGACAAGCTGCCGAGTCCAACCAAGCACGAAGGAATCAGGCGCAAGGCTGACACGCGTAGCAATAAAGGTTGAGCGGCACGTAAATAAGAACATTCTCGGTCGCCAGTTCATGATGGAAGTTTCGGCATACACTCTGCTCTATGTTGGTTTTCCGTCGGGAGGTATCTCCTGATGGGAAGGTCTGGGCGACGTAAGCAAGAGCGGCTAGCCGAAAAACTTCTTAATATTCGCCTCGCGCTTAACCTCTCGCAAAATGGGATGCTTGAGCATCTCGGACTTACCGAAGACCTCTATCGCAACAACATTTCGAGCTATGAGCGGGGAGAACGCGAGCCGCCACTGCACGCATTATTGAAATACGCGCAGGCCGCCGGCGTGTGGGTGGATGTGTTGATTGATGATGAACTCGACTTGCCCGACAAGCTGCCGAGTCCAACCAAACACGAAGGACTCAGGCGCAAGGGCGGCGCGCGTGGCAAGAAGGGTTAGAGCGACCCGCGCAAAGAGGAACATTGCTTACCGCCCGCTCAAGCCAAGAGGTTCGCTATACCGCAGCATAGAGGAAGGCCGCGCGCTAAAGCGGTTCACCGGGGACATCTGCGCGCGGCCTTGCTCTATGTTATGCGCCCGGTAATTGGCGCGCTTGAAGGTTCAGACGAGGATTTTGATCCAGCCGTCTTCGATGCGGACTTCGTAGGCTTCGATGCGGTCGGCGGGGCGATTGAGGCACGCGCCGGTGGCGAGATCGAAACGCCACCCGTGCCAATCGCATTCGACGGACGCGCCGCAGAGATTGCCGTCGGCGAGGGGCGCGCCCCTGTGTGGGCAGAAATTTTCGACGGCGTAGAAGCGGCCTTCGACGTTGTAGAGGGCGAGTTCCGCGCCGCTCGTGAGTTCGACGGTCGCGCCGCGCCCCGGCGGCACGTCTTCCACGCGGCCGACGGTGACGACCGCGCCCGTGCGCGCCGGGCGTTTGAAGTTCTGATACTTGGAATCGAAGGTTTGCATGACAGGCGGAGAGCGTAACAAAATGGTCGGCCGTTAGGCAAAGCGCGCAAGGTTTGGACGCCCGCGCGTTCTGACGGGGCGGGCGCGAAAGAGAGTTGTTCGCGCGTCTTGCCCGGCGGCACTCTCTCGCCGTCGGGCGATGCCGCTCGCGCGCGCCGGAGACGAAAATGCAGGAAAGGAAACGGAGAGAACATGAGCAGAAGTAGATTGATGTCGGCGGCGAGCGTCGCCGTATTGAGTTTGATGTTCGTCGTGCAGGCGGCGGCGCAAGAAGAGGCTGCGGCGGCGGGGAGCGGCCAGACGGGGCGCG
>DASQNL010000284.1:0-5113 GCA_035644995.1 Pyrinomonadaceae bacterium
GGAGAAAAGGAATGATGAACGATGAATGATGGATGAAAGCACTCAAGAGCGTGTGTTTTCATTCATCGTTCACCATTCATCGTTCATCATTTGCCTTCAAAGTTTGGGCGTCGCTTGTGCCAGTCGGTTGCCTGCTGGTACTTGTCGGCCAGTTCGATGAGCGTGAGTTCGTTCCAGGCCGCGCCGATGAATTGGATGCCGGTGGGTAAGCCCGCCTGCCCGAAGCCGTTCGGCACGGAGATGGCGGGCACGCCGACGAGGTTGCTCGCGCCGATGGGCGAAGAAGCCCCGATGCCCGGATAGGCTTGGTCGAAAGTTTTGCCCACGGGATACGCGACGGTGGCGCGCGAAGGCGCGACGAGCACATCGTGCCGCTGAAAGAACTCGCCCCACGCGCGCCGCATGGGAACGCGCATACGCATCGCGTGCAGGTAATCCACGGCCGTGACGAGCGACGCGGCATAGCCGCCGACGCGTCCTTCGGGCGATGCGAGTTCCGCGACGCGTCCCGATTCGATCAGTTCACGAAACGCCGCCGCGCCCTCCGCGTCGACAATCGTGCCCACCGCCGGGCTGTAAGGATAATCCGGCAGCTTCACGTCCATCTCGACGCGCACGGGCGCGAGAACTTTCCGCAACACTTCGAGCGAGGCGAGGAAATTTTCGCGCACCTCCTTTTGCGCCTTCTCGAATGAGTCCTTCATCACGGCGAGCCGGAGCGGGCGCGCGGGCGACGGGCGTCGGTTCGCCTGCGCCGGAGACGGATAGCGAAACTTACCGTCGCGCGAACTCGCATCGAGCGGGTCGCGCCCGGCGATGGCCGCCAGCACGAACCCCGCGTCGGCGGCGGTGCGGCACATGGGGCCGAGTTTATCGAGCGTCCACGAGAGAGCCATCGCGCCGTGCCGCGAAACCATGCCGTAGGTCGGCCTGAGACCGGCGACGCCGCAGAAGGCCGCGGGCGTGATGATCGAGCCGGAAGTCTCGGAACCGATGGCGAAGGGGACGAGACCGGCGGCCACGGCCGCGCCCGGCCCCGAAGACGAGCCGCCGCTCCAATAGTCTGTGTTCCAGGGCGTGCGGCACGCGCCCGTCAAACTCGCGTCGGCCTGGTTGTAGCCCATGCCGCCCGCGAGTTCGATCATGGCAAGTTTGGCGCAGAGGATCGCGCCCGCGTCGCGGAGTTTGAGGATGACGGTGGCGTCGTGGTCGAAGCGTTGATCTTTGTAGGGTCTCGCGCCCCACGTGGTCGGGGCTGCGCGCGTGGCGAGCAGGTCTTTCGCGCCGTAGGGGATGCCGTGCAGGACGCCTTTATAACGACCGGCGCGGATTTCTTTCTCCGCCTGCCGCGCCTCACGCAACGCGCTCTCGCGCATGACGGCGGCGACCGCGCCGAGACGCGCGCCGAAGCGTTCGAGCCGCGCGAGGCAGCCTTCCGTCAACTCGACGGGCGAGAGTTGGCGCGCCCGAATCCGCGCCGCGAGTTCGGCGACGGGAGAGAAGAAAGTGTCTTCGGTGAGCATAAGATTCTAATTTCAAGGGTAAAGGGGAAGGGGGAAAGGGGAAAGGGAAAACATGAAACCCGGAGGCGCGCGGCCGGTAAGCTGATCGGGCGGCGGCTGATCACGCGGCCACTAAGGATCGGACGGCTTCTTCCCTTTCCCCTTTCCCCTTTTCCCTTTCCCCTTTTCCCTTCCTCCTTCACCCTCGCGTCTTTAAGCGATAAAGATGAAGTCCGGTTCGTCCGAGTTCTTGAGTTTGAAGGCGCGCAGGCGTTCGGCCGTGCGGACGTTGCTTTCCATGTCGCGTTTCATGCGCGCGAGTTCGTCGGGCGTGAGCTTGTCGCCGAAGCGCAGGCGGCCGACTTCGGCGTAAGCCTCGGCGACGGGCGAGGGCGGCGTCGCCGCGGCCGGCGGCGTCGGCTGCGGGTTCGGCGGCGCGGGCGCTTGTTTGGTCGCGGGCGGCGTCTGCGCGTTGAGCGTGACGTGCGAGATGAGCGGCGCGGCCACGACCGCCGCCGCGACGGTCTTGGCGAATTGGCGGCGCGACGCTCGCTCGCGCGACCCGGCCGGGTCGTGATCTTTTTTGTTCATCATCAACTCAAGTCCGAAGGCGTGAAATCGTCGTGCACCGGAAAAGCTACAACACCGGCGCGACGGACTGCAAACTTTCGCGCCGCGCCCTCTCAGGAACCTGAAGCGAACGGGCGGCGCGCGTGGCGGTCGGCATCAGAATCGTGCCCCGTCCCGCCGTCTATTATGCGACCCTGCGTGCGTCAGGAAAAAAATTGGCGCCTCTGTTTCGGTTATGATACTGTTTTCATCGTCTCAACTCCCCGGTCGGAACCATACGCCTGACCGGCTCCTCTCGACACCTCATGACGAACGGAAAGGGTAAACTGATGAAGCAAAGTCTCACCTCAGCGTTGCTCCTCATTCTCACAACAGTTTTAATCCCGGCCGGTGCGCTGGTTGGAACTTCAGAAACCAATGCTGCCGGTTCTCAGTCGCAGCGTCGCGTTAATGTGAAGGCTATAGTTTCACCGCGCGCACCGGTAGGCATCAGCAGCGCGGCCGCTACGATGACCCACAATCAACTCGTCTTACAGTATGCCCTCGATAATCGGGCCGGCAAACAACCGGCGTCAGTCGAACTGCTCGCCTTTGCCCTCGACGAAAGCGGGAGAGTGAAAGGCGGCGAGGGTTGGACAGCCCCCAATGCTACAACGGAGAGCCGCCCGGAGAGTTTCTTACGCATCCTCAAGATCAAGCCGGAAGCCGAAGACCGCCTGAGGTTAACGGTGTGGCGCGTCGGCGGCGCATTTGAAGTTAATGAAACGGAGTTAAATAATATGCTCCGCCCCTACGCCGCGAGGGCGGAGCGCTCCCCGAAGGCTCGTGTGGTTAAAGCCGCTCTCACGGAAGGAGAATATTGCCTGGACAGATTGGCGGTAGCCCAGAAATCCTGTCCGTGCGGAGTCAAGAGTTTCGGTTGTTCCCCGTCCACGGGGGAATGGTCTTTCACCTGTAACACAAAAATTGAAGCCCCTGAGCAATGCAAGCAAAGCGAAAACGAGTCCGAATAAAGCGCTCTTAAAGTTCGTTGAATAAGGCCGCCGTGAACAAAGCACGGCGGCCTTTTCATCAGTGAAGCGGGACGCGCGCGATCATGGTTTCTCGTAGCCGAGCACGCGCGCCGTGAGACGCGCGCCGCGCGGGTCTTGCTGGAAGGTGACGAAGCCTTCGCGCCTGGCGCGGCGCGGGAGGAAGGCGATGGTCAGTTCGCCGCGCGCCGGTTCGCCGCCACCGCCGCCGCTGTTCTCCATCAACACTTCGACGGCGACGCCCTCGGCGGTTTCGTCGCCGTGGTTCATGACGGTAACGGGGACGATGAAGTTGTGGGCGCGCGGTTCGGGCGTGCCGAGGCGCACTTCGATGCTCGGCGGGTCGCTGCCCATCGTCGCGCCGTCGTAGACGAGGTAGGCGAGCGCGGACACGACGAGCGCGAGGCCGACGGCGAAGACGACCCACTCGACCCAATTTTTTTGTAGTTTCCTCATCGCTGCAACAAGAGCCGCCCGGCCGACGCGCCGAGCGTCGCGGCGACGCCGAGCACGATAACTTGCGCGAGCGAGGTGTAGAGCGTGACGCCGTCGAAGCGTCCGAAGAACCAGAGGATCAAACCCGACGCCGCGAGCGCGACGGCGTAAGTGGCGACGCTGCCCGCGACGACCGTGGCGAAGCCCTCGTTTCGCACAAACTCACGCGCGCCCGTGAACTCGCTGTAATGGAGGATGAGCGCGCCGAGCAGGAGCGAGACCGACGCCAGCCCGACGAGGCGCAACCACGAACTCTCGACCGCGATCACGACGATCTCTTCGGTCGGGGCGACGTTGGCGGCGAACAGCGTCGCGCCGCAGAAGGCGAGCAACATCTGGCCGCCGAAGTGCAACTCCGGCTCGCCGCGCCGCCCGCCGCCCGCCTTCCCCGCCTTGCGGCCGCCCTTCGCCCGCCCCGCCGCGCCCTCGCCGCCGGTGTCGCCTTCGCCTGTGTCTTCGCCGCCGCCGCCGAGTTGCGCCGTGCCGACCGAGACGCCGACGGCGATAGTCATCGCCTCGATCACGACCTGCCCGGCGATCTCGTTCAAGGGCATCTCAAACGTGATGCGTCCCAGAAGATAGAGCGCGACGGCCGAGATGATGAAACCGAGACCCATCTCTTCGACGGAATCAATCGCCACTTCGGTCAGCCCCGCGTCGTGGCGCAAGCCCGCGAAGCGGTTGTAGCCGAGCAGGAGGACGAAGGTTGCCGCGACGTAGGCGGCCAGCCGCCACGGGTGCGCGTTGAATCCCGCCCACCACACCTCCATCGTGTAGAGCAGCGGCAGGCTGAACATCAACCCGCCCGCCACGCCGCGCCCGTACTCCTGCACGGATTCGGCGACGCTGCGGCGCGCTCCCTCATTTTTAGCGGACTTGCGACGAGACATGAGCAGGCTGTGACAAATGACGTAACGACAAGCCGGAAGCGGCCGGCATAAGGAGAGCGGCGATAAAGCGAGGGCGAAACGCTGGCGACACCGTCTGTAGCGCGCAGGCGACGGCGTGAGAGCTTCGCGCGCGGGCGGGCGAAAACTACCCGGCGAGCGGCGGGCGAGACGTGGGGGAATCACTAGGAGGCGGAAGCGGTGCGTTCCTCGTCGTTGTTGTCGTCGTCCTCGTCCGCTTCGGGCGGGTCGTCGTCTTCGGCGGTCGCCTCGTCTTCATCGACGACTTCGGTTTGCGGCAGTTCTTGATCGAGGTCGCGCTTGATGGCGTCGAGGATGCCGTTGATGAACTGCGTCGCCTCGTAGGTGGAGAAGCGGCGGGCGATCTCCAGAGCCTCGTTGATGGCGACGGTGCGCGGGGTCGGCTCGTGGAGGAATTCATAGACGGCGAGCCGGAGCACGTTGCGATCCACGACGGCCATGCGTTCGATACGCCAGTGTTCCGCGCGCGAGCGGATGCGCTCGTCGAGGGCGGGGATGCGCGCGAGCGCGCCGAGCGCGAGTCGCGTCGCAAACTCGCGCGCCGGCTCGTCCATCTCCGTCTCGCCCAACTCCGCCCAGTAATGAC
>DASQNL010000285.1:0-4250 GCA_035644995.1 Pyrinomonadaceae bacterium
CTTGCAACCCGCGCCCCTGCTTTCGCCTTCAAAAGCCTGTCGAGAGTTATGAAACGCGTTTTCGGCCTGATCGTCATCATCGTTGTCGCGTCCGCCGGCGCGGCGTCGCACGCCCGCGCGCAATCGCGTCGCGTTTGGCGCGTCGAGCCGCCGAAGGATGAGCGCGCCGGCAAGTCTGAAACGAAAGACGAGACGAAGGACGAGGCGGGGCACGAATCGAAGGGCGCATCGAAAGACGCGGCGCGGGACGAGGCGCGTGCGGACGAAGACAGGCCGCTGACGGGGAGAGAGGTTTCCGTGCGCGCCGTCGTCAAGTCGAAGCCGAATCCGGGCTATCCGAGCGAGGCGCGCGGCTACGGGGTGGAGGGAAAGGTCAAACTGCGCATCATCCTCGGCGCGGGCGGCAAGGTGGACGGCCCCGTGGAGGTGCTCGAAGGCTTGCCTTACGGTCTGACGGAGGAAGCCATCAAAGCCGCGCGGCGCATCAGGTTTGAACCGGCGCGCAAAGACGGTCGCCCCGTCTCGCAATACGTCATCGTCGTTTATCATTTCCATTTACACTGAGGTCTTAATTTGTCCGCTAGTTTCACACTGCCGCACATTCCCATCGAACAGTTCACGCTGGAGAACGGCCTGCGCGTCGTGCTCAGCGAAGATAGGAGCGTGCCGGTCGTCTCGGTCTGCGTCTATTACGATGTCGGCTCGCGCAACGAACGCGAGGGGCGCACGGGCTTCGCGCATCTCTTCGAGCACATGATGTTTCAAGGCTCGGAGAACGTGCCGAAGGCCGCGCACTTTCAGTACATCTTCAACTCCGGCGGCACGATGAACGGCACGACTTCGAGCGAGCGCACCAACTACTACGAGACGCTGCCCGCCGACCAACTCCCGCTCGCCCTCTGGTTGGAGAGCGACCGCATGCGCTCGCTCAAAGTCACGCAGGAGAATCTCGACAACCAGCGCAACGCCGTGCAGGAAGAAAAGCGGCTCAACTACGACAACCGCCCCTACTCCAATGCCTTCCTGCGCCTCAACGAACTCGTCTACCGGAATCCCGCCAACGCGCACTCGACCATCGGCTCGATGCAAGACCTCGACGATGCGACCATCGAAGACATCCGCGAGTTCTTCCGCATCTACTATGCGCCGAACAACGCCGTGCTCGTCGTCGTCGGCGACTTCGACCCAGCCGAGGCGCGCGCGCTCATCGAGAAATATTTCGCCACCATCCCGCGCCAGCCCACGCCGCCCGGAGTTGACGTGAGCGAACCGCTGGAGGTGGCCGCGCCCTTCGAGACCTATCGCGATCCGTTTGCGCAGTTGCCCGCGCTGATGCTCGGCTGGAAAGCCCCCGCGCGCCGCACCCCCGATGCCTACGCCTTAACGCTCGCCAGCGAACTCCTGCTCGAAGGCGAAAGCTCGCGGTTTTATCAAAAGCTCGTCAAGGGCGACGAGTCGGTCGTCGCCATACAGGGCGGCATCGGCGAACGCCGCGGCCCGTCGTCGCTCTACCTGTTCGCCATCCCGAAGCCCGGCCGCTCGACCGAAGACATCCGCCGCACCATCAACGAAGAGATCGCGCGCCTGGCCGCCGAAGGGCCGACCGGGGAAGAGATGGAGAAACTGCGCAACTCGCTCTTGAACGATGCCGTGCGCGGACGCCAGACGACCATGTACCGCGCGCAGCGGCTCGCCGAGTACACGCTCTACGACGGCGACCCGTGCCTCGTCAACACGGAGATCGAACGCTACCTCGCCGTCACGCCCGCGCAAATCAAGGAGGTGGTGGCGCGCTACCTGCACACGGACAATCACGCTTTCATCGAGATCATCCCCGCGCCCGAAGGCACGGAGCAGGCGGAACCGGCGGCCGATCCGGTCGCCGCCGCCGCGCAACCGGAAGCGGAACAGCCCGGCGCGCCGCCCCCCCAAGTGCCGCCGCGCCCGCCCACGCCGGAACCCGTCCCCCCAACCGAAACGCCGGAGACGCCAATCGCCAAAGTCACAAGTGACAGGTGACAAGTTAAAACCAAGAACTCGTCTTCAAATCGTCACTTGTCACCTGTCACTTGTCACCTGTCACCTGTCACCGTTTTCTTATGATGCCCGACACCGAACTCGAAACTTTTCGCCGTGAGCCGCCCGCGCCGCTCGCGCCGCGCCCTTTGAATCTGCCCGCCCCCGTGGAGACGACGCTGCCGAACGGCTTGCGCGTCGTCTTCTTGGAGAACCCGCGCCTGCCGTTAGTCACCTGCCGGCTCGCCTTCCGCACCGGCGACGCGCACGACCCGCCCGCCCTGCCCGGCCTGACCGATGTGCTGACCGGCATGCTCAACGAGGGCACCGAGACGCGCACGAGCCGCCGCATCGCGGACGACGTGGCGCGCCTCGGCGCGACGCTCGGCGCGGGCGCGAGTTCCGACAACACGACCGTGGCCGCTTCTTCCCTCTCACAGTTCAAAGACGAGATTTTGGAGTTGATGGCCGACCTCACGCTGCGCCCTTCGTTTCCCGCCGACGAGTTGGAACTGACGAAGCAGAACGCGCTCCAAAACTTGATCGCGCAGCGCGGCCAGCCCTCCTTCCTCGCCAACGAACGCCTCGCGCGCGTTATCTACGGCCGACATCCTTACAGCGTCGTCTCGGCCACGCCCGAATCCATCACGGCTATCTCGCGCGATGATCTCGTCGGCTTCCACCGCCGCCGCTTTATCCCGAACAACGCCGTGCTCGTCGTCGGCGGCGACATCAGCAGCGAGCGTGCGTTGGCGCGCATCGAGGAACTCTTCGGCGCGTGGCAGCCGGGCGAACCGGAGGCGTCGGAGTTTCCCGCCCCGCCCGCCCGCGCGCATCGCACGCTCTACCTCGTGGATCGCCCCGGCTCCGCGCAGTCGAACATCGTCATCGCCAACACCGCCATCACGCGCACCGACCCCGACTATTTCCCGATGCTCGTCATGCACACCGTGCTCGGCGCAAACGCCTCTTCGCGCATCTTCATGAACCTGCGCGAAGATAAAGGCTACACCTACGGCGCCTACACGAGCCTCGACGCGCGCCGCACCGCCGGCAGTTTTCGCGCCGTCGCCGAGGTGCGCACGCCCGTCACGGGCGCGTCGCTCAAAGAGTTTTTCTACGAACTCGGTCGCATCCGCGAAGACCTCGTCACCGAGAAGGAACTGCTCGACGCGCAGAACTACCTGACGGGCATCTTCCCCATTCGTCTGGAAACGCTCGACGGTTTGATCGACCAGTTAATCCAGATCAAGATGCACAATCTGCCCGGCGACTACCTGCACACTTACCGCGAGCGCGTGAGCGCGGTGACGCGCGCCGAAGTGCAGCGCGTCGCGCGCCGGTACATCACGCCTGAGCGCGCCGCCATCGTCGTCGTCGGCGACGCGGACGCGCTCGCGGATGACATCAAAGGTTACGCCGAAGAAATCGAAATTTACGATAACGCGGGGAAGCGCAAAGACGCGCCGCCGTCGTTGTCAACGGTCGTCGAAACTACAACCAATGGAGTGATATGAGCAGATCAGCAACAGGAGATCAGGCGGGATTCGTCGGGTCATGGCAACTGGAAATTACGTCGCCTTTGGGGCCGCAGACGGCGACGCTCAACGTGGAAGAGGATAACGGCGGCTTGCACGGGCGCATGATTTCGTCTTGGGGCGAAGCGGACTTAGATTCCCTCTCGCTCAACGGCGACATCTTCAATGCCGCCGTCGCGCTCAGGATTAAGGGCATGTCCATTCAGGCCACCATCGAAGGCCGCCGCGAAGGGGATAACCTGAGCGGCACGATCCGCACCAACATGCCCATCGTCCCGCCGCTCATGTTCACGGGATGGAAGATCGGTCAGTAGTCCGTGGTCAGTTGTCAGTTGTTTTTGTCTTGGTTAAGCTGCCGCCTTCATTTTTAGCAGTACGCTCAAGCGGCGCTAAAACAACGGACAACTGACCACGGACTACTGACAACTGGCAGACACAAAAAAACCGCCCGGTGTGTGCTCTCACACCGGGCGGAAACCACAGGAGAATCGCCCAACTTTGCGAATCGCCCCCCGGCGATTCGTTGGGTCATTGCTATGCTCGCCAATTCTGATGCGCGCGCGCGGGCGGCAGGTTGCCCCTCATGTTTCCGCCCCGCCTCAATTTCGACCGCCTTCAGCGTTTTCATCGGGAGAGGAAAAATGCGAAAACTTTTATTACTCACGGCCGCGCTCGTCTTAACTTCCGGCTGGACGC
>DASQNL010000286.1:0-3060 GCA_035644995.1 Pyrinomonadaceae bacterium
AAGCTTGTTCAACTGGCTGATTCAAAAGACAGATTTACAGAACGCCTCGCGCGTTCGCTCCGCTCAAGGGTTGAAAGTGCATTGCTATGGCAAACTCGCCGTCGCTTGTCTATTGCTCACTTTCTACTCCTGATTCGCATATTTTATTCCTCGCTCTGGTAGCGAAAGCGTTCGCCGTCGCTGCCGTTCCAGGGGACGCCGCGCATGTGGTAGCCGCCCTCTTCCCAGAAGCCCGCGCGGTCTTCGGCGAGGAAGCGCAAGCCCTTGATCCACTTGGCCGACTTCCAGGCGTAGAGTTGCGGAATGATGAGGCGCGCCGGGCCGCCGTGTTCGGGCGGGATGGGGCGGCCGTCGTGCGACCAGGCGACGAGCGAATCTTCGGCGAGGAAATATTCGATGGGCACGTTCGTCGTCCACCCGTAATCGTAGGCGAGCGCGACGACGTATTTCGCTTCCGGTTTGACGCCGGCGAGTTTCGCCAGTTCGCGCGTCGCCACCCCGCCCCACACGTTGTCGAGGCGCGACCAGCGCGTCACGCAATGAAAGTCCGCGTAGACTTTCGCGGCGGGCAAGGCCAGAAATTCGTCGAGCGACCACGCGAGCGGCCGCTCCACCAGACCTTCAATCTCAAACTTCCACGTCGCCGGATCAATATCGGGCGTGCCGTGCGCGTCGAGCACCGGCCACTTGCGCGTGCGCGTCTGGCCGGGCGGCAAACGTTTCTCGCGCCGCGTATCGGGACTGATGACGATCTCGCCGTCCGCCAAGGCCTCGGCCGGGCGCGGGTCTTCGCGCTGGTAATCCTCGTCTCTTATCAAGCCGCTTAAGAAACTCATGTCGTCCTCAATGCTGACGTTGGTCAGTTGTCAGTTGTCAGTTGTCAGTTGTCAGTTGCATGTGGCTCTCGCGCGAGTGGCTAAAGACGGATTTGAACAACTGACAACTGACGACTGACAACTGACCACGGACAACTGACTACTTCTTCGTCGCCCGCTCCGCCAGGCTCATCAACTCTTCGGGCATCCATTTATTGACGCCTTTGGCGAGCGGCTCGCGGATGCCGACGCTGCGGTCGTGCCATTCGTCGGCGGCTCCCGAATGGCCGCGCTCCCGCTCGTAGCGGTCGGTCTGGTCGAGGCTGAGGGCGATGCCGTCGGCCACGTCTTTCCAGTCCTCGCGTTGGATGCCGCGCAGGACGAGCGAGAGACCGGCCGACCAGTCCTCTTCGGGCGCGCGCGCGTCCTGTTCGGGAATCGTCAGGTTATAGACGGGCGGAAACGCTTTGCCCTTGTACTCGCGCACGAGCTGCGCCTTCAAATCCTTGAGCGGCATGTCCGGACGCTCGCGCCTGATCGCTTGCGCGCGGCGGAAGATGTCCGCGACGCTCGTCTGCTTCTCTTGTTCTGCCATCGTGTTTTATAGCCTCTCGGTTTTGCCCTTAACTTACACGCCCGCCGCGAGAATCACAACCCTTGAATTGCGGCGCGCGCGAGACACGCGACCGCCACAATTTCGCCACTCAAAGTTGAGGGTTCCCCGTTCCGTCTCCCCGCGCGGGCTGTGTTATCGTTCGTCGTTCGTGAAGTCGGGAGAGAGCGAGGTTTAGTTCAAGGTGTCAGAGACGATTCCGGTTGATGGCGGCACGGCGGCTCCGCACGATAGGCCGATGGGTTTTCCGACCTGCCCGGTCTGCGGACGCGACTCGAAAGACGAGTTGACGCCCTTCGACGCGCTCGACGAGTGGTTGCGCGGGTTGGTGTCGGCGAACGCCCCGGCGGGACAGTTTGTGGGCGTCGTGTGCAAGCGTTGCGTGGAGATGTTCGAGCGCGCGCGCATCCAACTAAAGGCCGACGCCGTCGTCTTCGAACAGGGCGGACTCGTCTTGCCGACGCCCCTCCGGCTCGACGCCGACGACCGCTTCACGGGGCGCGGCGTGACCATCGCCTTCCTCGATTCCGGCTTCTACAAGCACCCCGACCTGACGACGCCCGACAATCGCATCCTCGCCTATCACAGCATCGTGCCCGACCACCAAACTTCGTTGGAAACGACCGACCCGGCGAGTTGGCACGGGATGATGACCTCGGTGGTGGCGGCCGGCAACGGCTCGCTCTCGAAGGGCTTCTATCGCAGCATTGCGCCCGAAGCGAACGTCGTGCTCGTCAAACTCGCTTTGACGGGTCGCATCTCGGAACGCAACATTCAGGACGGCCTCGAATGGGTGCTCGCGCACCGCGAGGAATACGGGATTCGCATCGTCAACATCTCGGCCGGCGGCGACGACGAAGAATCCTACCTGCACAACGAACTAGCGCAGACGGTGGAGCGCGCCGTGAAAGAGGGCTTGATCGTCGTCTGCGCGGCCGGGAACGCCGGGCACATGCCGGGGCATCCGGTGTTGCCCCCGGCGAGCGCGCCCGCCTCGATCACCGTCGGCGGACTCGACGATCAGAACTCGCTCGACCGCGCCCGCCGCGGCATGTATCGCTCGTCCTACGGCCCGACGATTGACGGCCTGCAAAAGCCCGAAATCATCGCGCCCGGCATCTGGGTGCCCGCGCCCATCCTCCCGCACACGCCCACGGCCGACGAAGCCGAACTCTACGCCAAGCTCGACAAAGCCCCCGACGCGGAACTGCACGCCATCATCGAAGCCAACGCCGAAGTGGACAAAGACCTCTACAACGCGCGCGAACTGCGCACCTCGCTCCTGCGCCACCTGATCACGATCAAACTCCACGAGGCCGACGTGATCAGCCAGCATTACAAGTACGTTGACGGCACCTCGTTCGCCGCGCCCATCGTCTCTTCGATCATCGCCTGCATGCTCGAAGCCAACCCGCAACTCAAGCCGCATCAAGTCAAACGCATTTTGATCGAGACGGCCGAGCGGCTCCCCGGCATCGAGATTGACCGGCAGGGCTGGGGCGGCGTCGCCCCGCGCCGCGCCGTCGAACTCGCGCACAGGCTGAAATCAATTTAACTATTCCGAAGCCTCATCATGGACGAAAGATTATAGCCGTCCCATTAGGGACAATTGATAATAGCCCAGCCATTTAT
>DASQNL010000287.1:0-16382 GCA_035644995.1 Pyrinomonadaceae bacterium
CCTGCGGTGAGAAAAGGATACGGAAGCGGGGCGCGCTCTGGTAAGATGCGCGCGTTCTATCTTTGAAAACCTACTGGCAACGGTCGCATGTCTAGCTCACCCTCACCCACTCACGAGTGATGAGCGTCGCCACGAAGCAGAACGGCTGCATCTTCTTGGCGACAACTAAACGCGATTCAAGTCTATATAAAAATAGATACAAACGCAAGCTAGGTGCGCGCGTCGCTCCATCAGGAGGAACTTCCTGATGGGTAGAGGGGCGCGTCTCAAGCCGGAACGCTTGGCTGAAAAGCTGCTACAAATCAGGAACGCGTTTGGTCTCTCTCAGAGCGACATGCTGAGACGCTTAGGCTTCGACGAAGCTCTTTGGTACACGCAAATATCCGGCTACGAGTTGGGCAGGAGCGTGCCGCCGCTGCCGATTCTCCTGCAATACGCCCGCGTCGCCAACGTCCTCATGGAAGTCCTCGCTGATGATGAACTAGACCTACCCGAAACAATCCCTAGCCCGACCCGTAGCGAAGGCATCCGGCGCAAGCCCGCTGCCCGAAGCAAAAAACGCTAATCTTTTAAAACTAAAACAATGGGGGCGACGCTACCCGCCATTGAGTCTTGGGTAGTGGTCTCAGAATACGTTGCCGGAAAACTGTTGAACTTCACATTCAACGAGTCTATACTTTTCAATCATCTCAGCGTCGAATATCCTCTCGAAAACATTGCGTGACTGAGCCAGACACTTTGACAGAACAGCCCCGAGATGTGCGTTTTGGATTGGGGGCAATTGTTAAACCTCAATGACAACGCCACCCGGCAAATTAGAGTATCCGCCACTCTTACCTGTGGGCTTTCATCAAATGACGGTAGACCAGGTGCGGGATTTATGTGTTACGAAATTTCCATTATCAAAGAATCGCCCGGCCATCATGGATAACTTGGAACACATCATAGATAGTCTATCGCTGGCAGGCGTAGCGGCTGACGTGTGGGTTGACGGAAGCTTTCTAACTGAGAAGATTGAGCCGGAAGATTCGGATATTGTTGTTTGTATTCAACACCATGTTTACGAAAATGGCACTTCGCAGCAGCGAGGTGTGATTAATTGGATCAACAGCAACTTAAAAACGACTCGTTTGTGTGATAGTTATGTTTACGTCGAGTATCCGCCGGGGCATCCCTTGCACGCTATTGGAGAGTGGATGCGTGCCTATTGGATAAGGCAGTTTGGCTTTAGTCGGGGCGACGAATTTAAGGGGCTGGCCTTGATAAGGATTAGCTAATATGAGCGTACTCCTGGAAATCACGGAGAAGTTACAGGACACGCAAGCGGCAATAGTCCACTTGGAGAATGCCGCTGCCAGTAATCCCGACTCTACATCCATTCATCTCAGCCTCGACTCGTTACAAAAGAGGCAGCGCGACCTCGAAGCGCAGCTTGCCGAGATCATCGCCGCCGAACGAAAGCGGCAGCGCGATGTCGAAGCGCGGCTCGCGAAGATTCTCCCGCCTGAACAGAAGGAGTACGAGCGGCCAGCGCTTTCCACGCTGGCTAAGACATTACACGACTTTCAAGTGTTAGCTACTCAGGTATTCTGGGAACTTCAGAGGGAAACCCTTAAAAGCACAACTGACATTAACGCCGACAAAATCCTTCTAACCGTCATGCGCGAAGACTCTGGGGAGAGAGAGTCGCGTATTCGCACAGAGGAAGCGGATGCGATACTACGGCGGCGCAAAGACCTGTTACTGTCGGGCAGTGTGGCCGCTGCCATCGGCGTTGCTCTGTGTCTCTGTGTCTGGGCTATCGTCAGTGAAGGCTCGTCCGAATTAGACAAAACACGGGCGGTTACGTTCCTCACGGCCATCGTGACCGGGCTTATCGGGTACGTGACGGGGCGTGCAACGAAATAAAAGTTAGTTTGACGTTGGTGCGTTGTTTGTCCGACTTGTGGGTGGGCGTGTTTAGGCATCGCAGCCCGAATGGCGGGAAAAGGCTGTGCGGTGTGGTGGCTGGACAGTCGGTTTGCGGGCGTGTTAAATTGTCGCGGTTTTACTTAACTCTTGCGGTTGCCTGAGATTACGGGCGGACTGCGGTCTGGGAGGGCCATCTAGGGCAGGAAGTTGTAGTTATGTTAGATAGAGAATCGAAGGAACAGATCGTCACCACGTATCAAACGCACGAGGGCGACACCGGGTCGCCGCAGGTGCAAGTCGCGTTGCTCACCGAGCGCATCAACCAGCTCACGGAGCATTTCAAAACGCACAAGAAAGACAATCACTCGCGGCGCGGACTGCTCAAGATGGTCTCGCAGCGTCGCAGCCTGCTCGATTACCTCAAGCGCAGGGACATCGAGGAGTATCACAAACTGATCAGCAGCCTGAAACTCCGTCGCTAAAGAGCGCAGGGGATACTTTTTTGGCGGTTGACCAGATCATAGCGAAGGTCTTGAGCGCCTTCTACATCACACGCCCGCGTCCCTCGAAAAGCCGGGTGGCAGTGCCGAACGTGACGGCGCAGACTGCCGCCAAGCGGACGCGAGTAGCCTGTAGCCGAAACAAGCAACATGGCGGCGACAACTTCACGGGTGGAGTTGTCGCCGCTTTTGTCTTTTGAAATTTTGCCGCCGAAAGCCCCGGCGCGCTTCACGTAGCGCGGGGTTGTTCGTGGCGGGGAGCCGGAAATCCTAATGAGGGCGAGAGGCCGGATGAGACGGTCTGGCGCACTACCTCAGAGAGTCGTTGTCCGAAGGAGACATTAAACAGATGCCAGTGAAAAAATATTTGAAAGAAACTATCAAGCTCGGCGGTCGCGACCTGACGGTCGAGACGGGGCGCGTCGCTAAACAGGCCGACGGTTCGGTCGTGGTCAGCTACGGCGACACGATGCTTTTGGTCGCCGCCGTCGGCGCGAAGACGCCGCGCGAGGGAATCGACTTTTTCCCGCTCACGGTCGAATACCGCGAGCACAACTACGCCGCCGGTCGCATCCCCGGCAACTACTTCCGGCGCGAAGGCCGCCCCGGCGAAAAAGAAGTCCTGACCTGTCGTTTGATCGACCGTCCCTGCCGCCCCCTCTTCTCCGAAGGCTATCGCAACGAAACCCAGATCATCGCCTCCGTCATCTCGGCGGACGCGGAGAACGACCCGGACGTGATCGCCATCACGGGCGCGTCGCTCGCGCTCTACCTCTCCGACATCCCGTTCCCGACCCCGATTGCCGGCGTGCGCGTCGGCCTCATCGACGAACGCTACATCATCAACCCGACTTACGACGAAGTGCGCGAGTCGAGTTTGAATTTGATCGTGGCGGGCACGGAAGAGGCCATCGTGATGGTCGAATCCGGCGCGAAGGAAGTGTCGGAAGCGATCATGGTCGAAGCCCTGATGCTCGCGCACAAAGAGATCAACCGCCTCTGCCGCTGGCAGAAGGAACTCTACAAGGCGCTCGACATCCAGAAGCGCGAGGTCACGCCGCCCGTCCTGAACGAGGAGATGGCGGGCGAGATCGAGCGCAACTACTCGGAGAAACTGCGCGCCGCCCTGGACACTTCGGGGCAGGACAAGCTGGCGAGTTACTCGGCCGTGGACGCGCTCAAGAAAGAGGTCGTCGAATCCTACCCGGAGGACGCGCCCGAGCAGCGGCAGATGGCGAAGAAACTTTTCGACAAGCAGAAAGAGAAAATCTTCCGCGACGACATCCTCGACAAACGCCGCCGCCCGGACGGCCGCCGCTTCTCCGAAATTCGCCCGATCACGTGCGAAGTCGGCTGGTTGCCGCGCGTCCACGGCTCGTCGCTCTTTACGCGCGGCGAGACGCAGGCCATCGTCACCACCACGCTCGGCACGAAAGAGGACGAGCAGTTCATGGATGATCTGGAAACGGGCGAGATCAAACGCCGCTTCCTGCTCCATTACAACTTCCCGTCCTACTCGGTGGGCGAAGTCGGCCGCTTCGGTTCGACCAGCCGCCGCGAGATCGGCCACGGCGCGCTCGCGCGTCGCGCGCTCGAACCCGTCTTGCCGCAGGAGAGCGAGTTCCCTTATTCGCTGCGCATCGTTTCGGACATCACCGAGTCGAACGGGTCGTCGTCGATGGCGACCGTCTGCGGCGGCAGCCTCTCGATGATGGACGCGGGCGTGCCGATCAAGTCGCCGGTCGCGGGCGTCGCGATGGGACTCGTGATGGAAGGCAACAAGTACGCGATCCTCTCGGACATCGCGGGCGCGGAAGACCACTACGGCGACATGGACTTCAAAGTCGCGGGCACGAAAGAGGGCATCACCGCGCTCCAAATGGACATCAAGATCGGCGGCATCAACGCCATGATCCTGCAAGAAGCTCTGGAACAGGCGCGCAAAGGCCGCCTCCACATTCTGGCCGCCATGGAGCAGGCCATCAGCGCGCCGCGCGAGGAAATGTCGGAATACGCGCCGCGGATCATCCAGATCAAGATCAATCCGGACAAGATTCGCGACGTGATCGGGCCGGGCGGCAAGATCATTCGCTCCATCGTCGAGGAGACGGGCGCGAAAATCGACGTGGAAGACGACGGCACGGTCTCGATTGCTACCGCCGACAGGGAAGCGGCGCAGGCCGCCGTGGATCGCATCCGCGGTTTGACGGCCGAGGCCGAGATCGGCGCAACCTACGTCGGCACGGTCTCGCGCATCGTGGATTTCGGCGCGTTCGTCGAAATTTTCCCCGGCACGGACGGGCTGCTCCACATCTCCGAGATCGCCAACCACCGCGTGCGCGACGTGCGCGACGAACTCAAGGAAGGGCAGCAGATCATGGTCAAGTGCATCGGCAAAGAGGGCAACAAAATCAAGCTCTCACGCAAGTCCATTCTGCGCGACGAACAGCAGCAGAGCGGCGGCAACGGGCACGAACCTCAGGGCGACGACGAGTAGGCGGGCGAACGCCAAAATTCGCCCGGTTTCAACTCCGGGGCTTGCACCAGCCATGCAAGCCCCTTTTTTGTTCTAATACATAGATTTAGGTCGGATTTATTGTCTCGCAAAAATGGAAGAGTTGCGCTATTGTGTCTTTCCTTTTAATGAAAATGACCCCACAGCGGAATTTTTCAAGGGTTTCCGCGGGGCGTCGCATCTCAAAAAGCCGTTATTTTGCACCAGTTATGATTAGCCAAGGAGGACGACCACACACGATGAAGCATCAAGCCATACGCCCGGTCGCTCTGATGCTCAGCGTCTTGCTCATAGCCGCCGTGCCGGCGCAAGCAGGCACCATCAGATTCGGCGATGTGATTACGCTAGCGACAGTTAATGGTCAGAGTGGTCGCCAAACCATAGACCTCCGGCTCCGTTCCGTCACGCAGCAAAGCGGCGGCGCGGCCAAATCGCAGGATCGGCAAATTTCCGCGGCTGGTAGTAATTCACCGGATCGCGGAACCGCCCAGACGCCCGCAGGCGCAAGCCCGGCGGGCAGCGCGGACACCAACATCACCGGCACGGCCGTCGCCGTGCAGCAGCCCGGCTCCGCCCAGATCGAAACCATCGAACTGGGAGACATCCAAGGGACGATCTGCGACTGCGGCGAAATCCCGGCCATACCCGGCGGCTTCCCTAAATTGCCGTTTCTGGCCTTGGCGGGTATCCCGCTCCTGTTCCTCGGCGGCGACGGCGACACACCGCCGTTAGAAATCTTCCCGACGCCGACGCCCAACACGCCGCCGCCTGCGCCGCAAGTGCCCGAACCGGCCACGCTCCTGCTGCTCGGCAGCGGACTCGCCGCCCTCGGCGCGGGCGCACGCCGCCGCCGCGCCACGCGCTCCGGCAACAAGCTCGACGAAATTACGGACGTGAGGGAGGCCTAAAAGATCATGTCGAAACACCTAGCGATGATCAACGCCGCCGTCCCCGCCCGCTTCAAGTTGTCCCTGCTGGCCTGCGCCCTCTTAATCGTTTCGACCGGCCTCTCCGGGGCGAGCGTCTACGGCCAGAACGGCGGGCGCGCGGCGGCAAACGGGCGCATCGAAGTTTCGACCACGCCCGCCGGCTACCCGCTCCTCATTGACGGGCGCGCGGTCGGCACGACGAGTCCGACCGTCCAATTGTACGAACTCGAACCCGGCCGCCACACGGTCGAAATCCAGTTTCCGAACAACACGCGCTGGGTGCGCACCTTCGACATCGCCGCCAACAAGAAACAGTGCATCACGCTCAACTGGCGACCGAAGACGATCAGCATCGAACGCCCGGCCGTCGTCAAATCGCCCTGCCCGTACCCGGTCAACATCTCGGCTCCGGCGAGCGTGCGCGAAGGCGACATAATCACTTTCAACTCCGACGTGAACTACGCCGGGCAGTCCGGCCTCAATTACACTTGGACGATCAGCCCGCCGAGCGCGCGCATCGTGAGCGGCGCGGGCACTCCGACCATCACCGTGGACACGACCGGCATCGGCAGCCAGCGCGTCACCGCCATCCTCGTCGTGGACGACGGCTCCGGCGACCAGATGTGCCGCCAGCGCGCGCAGGCCGCCACGGGCGTCACGCCCGTCGCATTGCCGTCCGTGCTGCCGAAGAGTTTCGCGGAGTTCCCGGTTATCTCCTTCAACGAAGACAAGGCCAACCTCGACAACTTCGCGGTGGCTTTGCAAGGCGAACCCGGATCGCAGGGCTACATCATCGTCTATAGCGGACGGCGCAGCCGCGCCAATCGCGCCGGCCAACTCGGCGAACGCAGCCGCCAGTATCTCGTCAACACGCGCAACATCGACGCGAGCCGCGTCATGATCGTCAACGGCGGCACGCGTGAAGTTGATTCGTTCGAGTTGTGGCTCGTCCCGCAGGGTGCGACGCCCCCGCAGCCGAGACCGCGGTAAATATTAGCGACAGACGACAAGCGACGGGCGACAAGTCAGAAGCACAATTGTTTTGACTCGTCGCCCGTCGCTTATTGCTTGTCACTGCAAAAGTTGTGTGGTAACTAGAGCCATGCGAGTTTCCCCCGTCGGATAAAGCGGATTCCAACGTCTACAGCAAACCAGAGGGAACTCTGAAGGAGGGTCGTATTATGGGTGATGGTGACGGCGGCAGCGGCAGCACCGGAGTGGTGGCCGTGCTGGTGATTTTCATAATCGTGGTCGTGCTCGCGCTCGTGCTCTTTGGCGGGCGTTTGTTCGGCGGCGGCAAGACGACGAAGGTTGACGTGAACGTCGGCACGCCGGCCGCTCCGGCGAGCAAGTAGCGACAAGTAACGGCAGAGAAGTTTTTCAGACAGGTTCGTTCGCGGAAGAGAGAAACGCGCCGCCGAAAGCGGCGAGCGCGTTTCTCTCTTCTTTTCATTTGCGGCGCGCGGCTGCTAACATGCGTCCTAAATCGTGAATCGAGGGAACCGTGCATCGTGAATCGTAAATAGAGAGAAGCGGGTTCCCGATCTATACGCGATTGACGATGCGCGATTGACGGAGGTTGATCATTGTCGGCACCGAACATCGAAACAATCGTGAGTCTGGCGAAGCGGCGCGGCTTCGTGTTCCCGTCGTCGGAGATTTACGGCGGGCTGGGCAGCGCGTGGGACTACGGGCCGCTCGGCGTCGAACTCTGCAACAACGTCAAGCGCGCCTGGTGGCGTTGGATGGTCTACGAGCGCGACGACGTGGAGGGACTCGACTCTTCGATCATCCTCAACCGCGCGGTCTGGAAATATTCGGGACACGAAGAGACGTTCAGCGACCCGCTCGTCGATTGCCGCGAGTGTAACGCGCGCCTGCGCACCGATAAACTCGACCTCCCGGCGGAAGCGGGCGGCGACATCGCGGCGTTGATCCGCGACCGGGGAGTGAAGTGCCCCAACTGCGGCTCGACAAACCTGACCGAACCGCGCCCCTTCAACCTCATGTTTCGCACGCAGCTCGGCGCGGCCTCGGCCGACGACGACCCGACCGCGCTCGCCTACCTGCGTCCCGAAACGGCGCAGGGCATCTTCATCAATTTTCATCTCGTGCAGCAGACGATGCGGCGCAAGGTTCCGTTCGGCATCGCGCAGATCGGGAAATCGTTTCGCAACGAAGTGACGCCCGGCAATTTCATCTTCCGCACGCGCGAATTCGAGCAGATGGAGATGGAATACTTCGTGCGCCCCGGCGAAGACGAGACGGCGCATCAGGAATGGATCGACAACTGCTACAACTGGTACGCGTCGCTCGGCCTCAGCCGCGACAACCTGCGCCTCTACGAGCAGCCCAGAGAAGAACTCGCCCACTACGCCAAGCGCACCGTGGACATCCATTATCGTTTCTTCCCCGAACGCGCCGACGAGGAGAAGCACTGGGACGAACTCATGGGCATCGCCAACCGCACCGACTTCGACCTGCGCGCCCACTCCAAGAATCCCGCGGATGCGGAAGGCAAACGCGTCAACCCCGATTCGACCGAAGACCTCTCCTATTTCGACGAGGCGCGCAAAGAGCGTTATTACCCTTACGTCATCGAACCGGCGGCGGGCGTCAACCGCTCCGTCCTCGCCTTCCTGATGGACGCCTATAGCGAGCGCACCACGGAGAAGGGCGAAACGCGCGTCGTCCTGAAACTTCATCCAGACCTCGCCCCCATCAAGGTGGCCGTCTTGCCGCTCGCCAAGAACAAGCCGGAGATCGTCGGCATGGCGAAGGCCATCAAGCGCAGCCTCCAGCCGGTGGTGCGCGCCGTCTACGATGATACGGGCGGCATCGGCAAGCTCTACGCGCGGCAGGACGAGATCGGCACGCCCTTCTGCGTCACCATCGATCACCAATCGCTCGAAGACGAGGCCGTCACCGTGCGCGACCGCGACACCTGGGAGCAGGAACGCATCAAGGTCGCCGACCTGCAACAGCATTTGCAGACACGTTTGATCAAGTGACGGGTGACAGGTGACAGGATTTAAAACCTGTCTTTCTCCTGTCGCCCGTCACCCGTCACCCGTCACTTTTTATATGGCTATCAGGAAACTAAACACGAAGCGCACGGACGTGCGGCTCCTCTTGGAAGCGGACGAGGCGGTGGAGTTGCCGCCGGCGGAGATTGAAGAGGGCGCAATCGTTGTGCAGTTCGACAACGTGCGGCCGTTCATCCCCGAACTGCTCGAAACCTTGCGCGCGGGCACGCTCGCCGAACTCGTCCCCGTCATGCTCGACGGCTCGACGTTCGCCATCCACACACGCACCCGCACCTTCTGGGTCAAACTCTGGCACGCCGCCGGCGGCGACCTCTCGCGCATCGAACGCGCGCAGGTGATTAGCTGCCTGCCCTCCACGCGCGGCCTGCAAGTCATCGTCGGCGACGAGGATGAGGACGACGACTACGACGAAGAGGAGTTGGACGATGTCGAGTTTGAGGAAGATGACGAAGACGATGACGAAGACGATGCCGTGCCCGTCAACCAGCAGCCCGAAAGCTGACCTCCGCTCTTTGTTCTTCCCTTTGCGACTTTGCGCCTTTGCGAGAAATAAATCTCACGCAAAGGCGCAAAGTCGCAAAGGAAGACAAAAGTAGTTTTGCGCGGACGCGCGACGCCTTTCACTCGATGAGTAAAATCCCTTCTAAAATTCGCGCGCTGGCCGCCGCCGTTCGAGAGGCGGGAGGCCGCGCGCTGCTCGTCGGCGGTTGCGTGCGCGACGCGCTCGCGGGGCGCGAACCGAAGGATTGGGATGTGGAAGTGTACGGCGTCGAACCCGCGCCGCTGCGTGCGTTGCTGGAGCGGTTCGGGCGCGTGGACGCCGTCGGCGAGGCCTTCACGGTCTACAAACTCGGCCACGACCTCGACGTGTCGCTCCCGCGCCGCGAGCGCAAAGCGGGGCGCGGCCATCGCGGGTTCGTCATCGAAGGCGACCCGCACATGACGTTCGCCGAGGCGGCGCGCCGCCGCGACTTCCGCGTCAACGCCATCCTCCAAGACCCGCTCACGGGCGAGGTGATAGACCCCTACGACGGCCGCGCCGACCTCGAACGCCGCACCTTGCGCGCCGTCTCGCACGAGACGTTCGCCGAAGATTCCCTGCGCGTGCTGCGCGCGGCGCAACTGGCGGCGCGTTTCGACTTCGACATCGAGGCGGAGACGGTCGAGTTGTGCCGTGCGATTGACCTGTCGGACTTACCGGCGGAGCGCGTCTGGGGCGAGTTGGAAAAGTTGCTCCTCGGCGCGGCGCGGCCTTCGGTCGGCTTCGAGTGGCTCGCGCGCCTTAACGCCACGCCGCAACTCTTCCCCGAAATCCAGTCCCTCTCCGGCGTGCCGCAGGAATACGCCTGGCACCCGGAAGGAGACGTTGACGTGCATACGTGGCTGACCCTCGACCGCGCGCGGGAGTTGATCGACGATCTGCCTTATGCGAAGCGTGTGTCGGTGATGCTGGCCGCTCTGTGTCATGATTTCGGGAAGCCCGCGACGACCGCCTTCGTCGAAGGGCGCGTCCGCTCGCGCGGGCACGACGAGGCGGGCGTCGCGCCGACAAAGGTTTTTCTGGATCGTTTGAAAATCCACACGCTCGACGGCTACGACGTGCGCGCGCAGGTGGTCGAACTCGTGCGGGCGCATTTGAAGCCGGGCGAGTTTTACTACAAGCGCGAGGAAATCTCGGAGGGCGCGTTTCGCCGTCTCGCGCGCCGTTGCGAACTCGACCTGCTGTACCGCGTGGCGCGGGCGGACACTTTGGGGCGCAACGCCGATTGGGTTCCGCGCGAGCGTTGGTTCGACGCCGTGCCGCAGGAATGGTTCATCGCGCGGGCGCGCGAGTTGGCGGTGGAGACGCGCCCGCCCGCGCCCTTGCTGTTGGGGCGTCACCTTCTGGCGATGGGACTCGCGCCTTCGCCGCGTATCGGCGAGATCACGCGCGCCGTCTACGAGATGCAATTGGACGGGCGCGTGCGCACGCTCGAAGAAGCGCAAGCGGCGGCCGGAGAGTTAATTGCGACGGAGCGTGCGGAGTGAGATTTCAAGACAACGCGATGCGCGCCTCGCGCTCATTCCCACTGCGCGCATTTCATCTCCACGACATACGCGCCGAGTTCGTTGTGCGCCCGCCGCGTCAGCGTGAAGGCGTGTGTGAGTGCGGCCGAACCGGCCACTCTCCTTTGATCTAAATCTTGGAGGTCGTCGGAATAGGTCGAAGGCATGAGTCCGCAAATTAACTCGATGAGCGGGACGGCGACATATTCCGTGCCGTACCTCGTAATCTCGTCAATCAACTCTTCGGCTCTCTCTTCGCTGACGGGTAAGTTAGACCACTGGCGGAGAGGTTCGAGGCCGTCCTGCTCCCGTCGCGGCCGAACCGGCGGCGTGCGCGTGCTATCATCTTTTCGCATCAGTAGCTTCCTTTCAGAGTCTTACTGGTGTAGAGGGCTTACCGAGACCACGAATCTCCGGTAAGTCCTCGCCTTTTTAGTTTGCTCTCGTAGGGGATAAATTTACCCTAGACCAAGAATTTTGTAAAGAGAAATTTTTAGCCTTGACCAAGAATTTTTCTTGGATATATAAATCTCACATGAAATTATTGACTACTAAAGAAGCCGCTGAACGATTGGGCGTGACTGTAACACGCGTTCAGCAGTTAATTGGAGAAGGAAAGCTGCCTGCCGAGAAGATGGGGCGCGACTATTTCATAAAGGAAGATGATTTAAAACTCGTGGCTGATCGCAAACGTGGCAGACCGCGAAAAACGCAGGATGAGAAAGAGTCGCAACCGGCGAGTAAGAAAGACCGTAAGAAATAACTTCCCGACACACGCGTCCGCTTGTGAGCGCACGCATCTATCCGAGCATGCGGTCGAACTCGTTCTTCACAATCCGGTAACACTCGCACGAAGCCGATTCCAGTTTTTTGCGGTCGAGGATGGTGATGTGGCCGCGGTTGTATTTGATCGCGCCTTTATTTTGGAGTCGTCCTGCGGCTTCGGTGATTCCGGGGCGGCGCGTGCCGAGCATGATGCCGATGAACTCCTGCGTCAGTTGCAACTCGTCGGACATCGCCCGGTCGTGGCTCATCAGCAGCCACCGCGCCAGCCTGCCCCCGATGGGGTGAGAGCGGTTGCAGGCGGCCGACTGCGCGATCTGGATGATGAAGGCTTGCGTGTAACGCAGCAGCAAATCGTGCAGCAGCCCGCCCGCTTTGAATTCCTTCTTGAGCACGTCGGCCGGTATCCGCAGTCCCTCGCCCGGCACTTGCGCGACGGCTTGGAGCGGGACGCTCATGCTTCCGAGCACGACGTTGACGCCGAAGACTCCTTCGTTGCCCACAACGCCCACTTCGACGCCGCCGCCGTCGGCGAAAGTAGCGATGATCGAGACCGTCCCGTGGTTGGGGAAGTAGACGTGCGTGACGGGTTCCTGCGGGTAGTAGAGAACGTCGCCGACCGCGAGCGCGACGGGTTCCAGATGCGGCGACAGGCGTTCGTATTCTTCCGTGGGCAGTTCACTCAG
Source organism: Pyrinomonadaceae bacterium (assembly GCA_035644995.1). Taxonomy (GTDB): domain Bacteria; phylum Acidobacteriota; class Blastocatellia; order Pyrinomonadales; family Pyrinomonadaceae; genus JAIVJZ01. The sequence goes on from DASQNL010000287.1 coordinate 12,418, forward strand.
GATTCGATTAGATATGCGGGGGGGGGGGGGAACTTTGACATCTGGCATCAGATCAGCCTTTCCGGTTGCGTTTTACGTCTTAATTAAGACAGCACGCGACAAGGGGCGAGATTGCTAGGCTAACCTGATGGCGTATGTTGCGTTTCAAATGGGCGGCGGTAACGATGGTAGTCTGACACCCTTCGTCCGGAATGTACAGTGCGTGATATTAATACTCGATGCCACGGAGCGGCGTCTGTCCTCAAACGGACATACGAATAACTTCCGTTATGGCATGATGCCCGGTTATAACGAGGAGAGTTCGAAGATGAGCCAAGAGCCGGGGCGCCAACCAACCATTTTCCTTGTCGAAGAGGACGACGACACCCGCCCCATTTTGAAGCATAATCTGAAAACCTACGGCTACCGAGTGCTGCTGGCGCTCGACGAAGAAGATGCGCTGGAACGAATCGTCGGCATCAGCCATGCGGATTTGCTGCTGGTCAACCTCATCGGCAAGACGCCCGACGAGGTTTTGCAAATCGGGCGACGCATCCGCGAACACGCCAGGTACGACGGGCACACGCCGCTCGTCGTGATAGCCGAGAAGTTCGGCGCGGATGTGGAAGGCACGGACGTGAACGTGAGCGGAAATGATTGGGTGACGTATCTGGAAGACCCCGGCCAGTTGAGAAACCTGCTCGGCCGTCTCACGTCGAAGTCCGACGGCGAATAGAGGATAGGCGCGGCGGGTCGTCCGGTCGCGCGTCGGTTTCGCGCCTTCCGGTTAACCTCTTGCCGGATAGTTAAGGAAGTAGCTGATGACCGAACACATCCCCTTCATCGAAGCCAATCGCCTGCTGGCGCACCTGCCCGGCGAAGAACTGGAACTCCTGCGCCCGCACCTGGAGCGCGTGCAACTCGCGCACGGCGACCGGATCATCGAGCCGCACGTGCCCATCAAAGACATCTATTTTCCGCTCGACTGCCTGCTCTCGATGGTGACGACGATGGAAGACGGAGCGACCGTCGAATGCGGCTCCATCGGGCGCGAAGGGATGGCGGGCACGCCCGTCCTGCTCGACGCCGCCGAGACCACGATGCCCACCTTCGTGCAAATCCCCGGCGTGGCCGTCCGCATCAAAGCCGCGACGATCAAAGAGGTCTACGAACAGGGCGGCGCGTTGAAAAAAATCATCAACCGCTATATCCACACGGTCATCGTCGTCAGCTCGCAATCGACGGCCTGCAATCGCCTGCACCACATCGAAGCCCGGCTCGCCCGCTGGCTGTTGATGAGCAGCGACGGCGTCGGCTCCGACGAAGTGAACCTCACGCACGAATACCTCGCCGTGATGCTCGGCGTGCGCCGCGCCGGGGTCAGCGAGGCCGCCGCCAAACTTCAGGAGAAAAACCTGATCCGCTATAACCGTGGCAACGTCTCGATTCTGGAACGGGAGGCTTTGGAAGTTGCCGCGTGCGAGTGCTACCACGTCGTCAAGGCGGAATACGAACGCCTGTTCAGTTGAATAAATCGCGCGCCCCGCCGCCGAGTTGTCCACAACCCTCTACGAACCCGCCCGCCCGACTTTTATGCGCGCCCGCCCGTGGTGTAAGATGCCTTTTAATCTCGCGCCTGTTCGCCCGTCATGAATAAACCGCAAACACCGAACCGCCCGCCACCCTTGCCGGAAGCGCGTCTCGACTCGATTTCAATTTTAAGGAAAGCCACCGATGATAGATTTTGAACTGACCGAAGATCACAAGTCCATCCGCAACACCGTGCGCGAGTTCGCCGAGCGCGAAGTCGCCCCGCGCATCAAGGAACTCGACGAGCAGCAACGCTTCGACCGCTCCATCCTCGACAAGATGGCGGAGTTGAATTTGCTCGGAGTGTGCATCCCCGAAGAGTACGGCGGCGCGGGCTTCGACTACATCGCGCTCGGCCTCGTCTGCGAGGAACTCGAAGCCGTGGACACTTTCATGCGCGTCATCATGTCCGTCCACACGGGCTTGAACAGCATGACGCTCTACACCTGGGGCACGGAGGAGCAGAAACGCAAGTATCTCGTGCCGCAGGCGAAGGGCGAGAAGATCGCCACCTACGGCCTGACCGAACCGGGCGCGGGGTCGGACGTGGTCGGCTCGCGCTCCACGGCGCGGCGCGAGGGCGACGAGTGGGTCTTGAACGGCGAGAAGATGTGGATCAGTCTCGCGGGCGACGTGGCCGACAATTTCCTCTTCTTCTGCTGGACGGACGAGGAGAAACGCCGCCAGCGCGACCACACCGGCATGAGTTGCTTTATCGTCGAACGCGCCATGAAAGGTTTCTCCTCCGGCACGATCCACGGCAAGATGGGCATCCGCGCGGGCAATACCGGCTACTTCAACCTGACGGACGTGCGCGTGCCCGCCGAGAACCTGGTGGGCGAAGAGGGCGAGGGTTTCAAGATCGCCATGTTCGCGCTCGAACAGGGGCGTTACACCGTCGCTTCCGGCGCGACCGGCATCATCCGCGCCTCGCGCGACGCTTCCATCGCCTACGCCAACACGCGCGAAACCTTCGGCACGAAGATCGGCAATCATCAACTCGTCAAACAGAAGATCGCCGAGATGGAGGCCGATTACCAGATGTCGCACCTGCTCTGGCTGCGCGCCGGCTACCTCAAGAACGAGGGACGGCCGAACGCGAAAGAGACGAGTCTCGCCAAGTGGCAGGCGACCGTCAGGAGCGAGAAGGCGGCCTCGATGGCGATTGAAGTTCACGGCGCGAACGGCTTCTCGAACGACTACCCGGTCGAGCGTTACCTGCGCAACTGTAAGGCCGCCATTATCTACGAGGGCACGCGCGACATCCACACCCTGATGCAGGCCGATTGGGCTTTGGGCTTGAAGAAAGAGAAGGCTGCGCGCAAGACGCTCCCGCCCTACCGCCCCGCCGACGCGCGCGAAGCGGTGGCGGCCGGCTAACGAAATCACGAAATAACGAAACCACACATCCGAGACGCGGGGCGGGCGGGGAAGTCGGATCGCCCGCCCCCACGTTTCATTCCTCGCCCGGAGGAGGCGGTTTCCCGTCAACACAAGAGTCTATAAATTCTGCGTCCTCTCTGTTAGTATGGCGGCGCATTTCCGAAGGGTGCGCGCCGACGCGGATAGGCTTTCAACGGCTCGCCGCGAATCATCATTTAAGATCGGGAGAAAAAAAGGGCATGGGCTATGAGATACAGACCGAGCACCTGTCGTTAGACTTCTTGCGTGTGTGCGAGGCGGCGGCGATTGAGGCCGCGAAGACGATGGGACAGGGCGACCGCAAGTATTCCGATCACGTCGCGGTCGAGGCCATGCGCACGGTGATGGATACCGTGCCGATGGTCGGGCGGATCGTGATCGGCGAGGGCGAGCGCGACGAAGCCCCGATGCTCTACATCGGCGAGGAGGTCGGGCAGGGCGCGCGCGCCGCGCGCGAGAAGGGCGAAGCCTGCGAGGACATCTACCCGGAAGTGGACATCGCCGTCGATCCCCTCGAAGGCACCAACCTATGCGCGCTCGGCGCGAACAACGCCATCGCCGTGCTCGCCGCCTCCGAACGCGGCGGACTCCTCAACGCCCCCGACATCTACATGGACAAGATCGTCGTCGGCCCTTCGTCGCGCGGCCTCGTGGACATCAACGCCTCGGTCGCGGACAACCTCGCCGCGATTGCTAAAGGCTTAGGGCGCGACGTGGACGACCTGACCGTCATCGTGCTCGACCGCACGCGCCATCGCCAACTGATTCAGGAAGTGCGCGACGCGGGCGCGCGCATCCGTCTCATCTCCGACGGCGACCTCTCGGCGGGCATCTCGGCGGCGGTCGCGGGCACGAACATCCACGCCCTGATGGGCATCGGCGGCGCGCCCGAAGGCGTCCTGACGGCGGCGGCGATGAAGTGCCTCAACGGCGAGATACAGGCGCGGCTCGTCTACGACCCGGAACGCCTGGGC
>DASQNL010000288.1:0-1796 GCA_035644995.1 Pyrinomonadaceae bacterium
TAGAAGAATTGATTCATTGATTCATCGGTTCATTGATTCAATGAAGAAATAGAAATATTGAATCAATGGATCAATGAATCAATGGATCAATTCTTTGTAATCTCGTTGGCGGCGATGAGGGCGGATTGGGTGACGGCGGCGAGGCCGTGGCCGGGGAAAACCGTGTCGCCGACCGTGTATAAATTCGGGAAGGGCGTGCGGTGCGTGAAGGCGTTTGCGCCGGAGTGGGCGAGCGTCTGCGGGATGCCGCCGACCATGCCGAGCTTGCGGCGCGTGGTTTCGTAGAAGGTGCGCGGCGTCGCCGTCTCGATCACTTCCACGCCCGCGCCGAGTTCGGGGCAGGCGGCGTGCAGGCGCGTCCAACACGCTTCCAACATTTGCTGATCCTGTGTCTCGTGCGCGCTCTCGTCCGTGTGGTAGGCGAACCAGTCGGCCGCCTCCGTGTAGAGCGAGACGGTGACGGCGCGTTTCCCGACGGGCGCGCGTTCCGTGTCCCATGCGGGCGATGCGCTGAACATGAACTGCGCGCGCGCCGCATCGTAAGTTTCGCCCGCCTGCCAACTGTCGAGCGCGAGCATGCGTTCGGCCGGGAGACGCCGCACGGCTTCATCGTCCGCGCCAAGATAGAGCAGATACGCGCCCCGTCCATACGCCGATTTCAGCCGCGCGCGCAACTGTGCGGGCGTGCGCGACGCGCCGACGAGCTTGCCGTAAGTATCCCAGACCGTGAGATTGCTGACGACGGCGCGCGTGGCGCGGACGCTCTCGCCGCTCAACAACTCGACTCCGGCGACACGCCCTCCGGCGTCGAAGGCGAGGCGCAGCGCGGTCGTGTCGAAGCGAACGCGGCCGCCGCTCAGTTTGATGGAATCCGCCAGAGCGACAGCGAGCGCGGACGCGCCGCCGCGCAAGGCATAGAGACCACGACGCGGCAGGTCGAGCGCGACCGCCGCGTACAGGTAAGCGCATTCGTCGCTCGCGCAACCGGCATAGATTTGCAGTTGCGCATCAATGAAGCGGCGGAAGCGGGTGGAAGCGGCGACGAGATGTTCGGCCGCCGTGTGCGTTTGCAGGGCGAGGATGCGCGAGGCGTGCCGCGCCTCGGCCGCCATGAGTTTCACGCGTTGAATCTTGCCGAGCGTGGCGAGGTCGGGCGCGCGGCGCGCGCTGCGCTGCAAGGCGTCGGCGATGGGCGCGAGTTCGCGGTAGAAGTTGATCGCGGCCTGAGCGCACTCCGGAAAGGCGCGGCTCAACTCGGACTCGAACTCCCCGGCACTACGTTCGCCCTCCGCGCCCTCGACGCTCGCTCCGACCCGCACCCCGGTCGCATCGGGCAAGCGCACGACGTAAGCGGGCGCGATGGGGCGCGCTTCCGGCGGGGCGACGGGCAACTCCGAGAAGACGCGCGCGTGGATGTCGTCCGCGCCCCAACCGGCATAGAGTCCGGCGGTCGTCTCGAAGGCGTAGCCGAACTTCTCGAACGTCGTGGCGCAACCGCCGCCCGTCGTCTCCTTCTCCAAGACGCACACGTCAACGCCGCGCGCGGCGAGCAGCGCGGCGGTCGTCAAGCCGCCAACACCAGCGCCGACAACGACCACCTCGTGTGTCATGGTTTTTATATCCGGCCGATGAGCGCGTGCGCGAGCGTGTCGAGCAACATTCCCGGCGGCGCGCCCGGCTGTGTGGGCAGCAGCGTTTTCAGGTAAGGCTGGGCGACGATGATGATGGCTTGAATGCCGTTGAAGGCGGCATGGATAACGAAGCAGGGAAGCAGGCGGCCGGTGTGCGCGCGCACC
>DASQNL010000289.1:0-7311 GCA_035644995.1 Pyrinomonadaceae bacterium
GGGTCAACTCTCCGCGCTCTTCTAAAAAATTTCGCCGCCAACCAAAAAGGGGGAGGCGATCCCGGCGCGGGATCGCCTCCCCCTTTCAACTATCGTTTCGCGCGCCCCGCGAAGCCAATCTTTATGAATTTGCCTCGCCGCCCCGGCGCGCGCCGAGCAGACCTTCGAGCGCGTCTTCCATCGCGCTCAAGGCGCGTTCGCCCGTGGCGAAGCGATGCAGCTTGCCCTCCGCATCGTACAGGTAATAGGCGGGCACGTCGCCCGGCTCGTGTTGGAAGGCCGCGCGCAGTTTGTGTTCGTTGTCCACGGCGCACGGCTCCGTGATGTTGCAGTGCGTGACGGCATCGCGCACCTGCTCCGTATCCGCGTCGGCCTCGTCGCGCGGCGTGTGCACGGCGATGAGGCGCAGCCCCTCGAACCTGTCGCGCCAGGCGGCCACGCGCGGCAGGTTGTCCCGGCACGCGGCGCAACCGACCGACCAGAAATGAACAAGGGTCGGGTGTCCCTCCGTCTCCGCCGCGGCGCGCGCGCCCGTCGCGTTAAACCACTCCGTCGCCCCTTCCAATGAAGGCATCTGCGTCCCCGTCTTCGGCATAAAAATCCTCCCCGGTAAAGGGTCAAGCGTAAACGGCGGCGAGCGCGCCCGTCGCCCATTCACCATCTATCGTTCATCGTTTAATCACCGCTTGCGGTCGGCGCGCGGCGGCAAAACTCCGGGCGCGCGATTGCGTTCTCCGTGGCGGCGCGCGGCGGCCGTGCAACTCGTGCACGACTTTGTAGCGCGAGGACGCCCGCGCGGTCAATCGCGGAAAGGTCTTCCGCCGGGGTCGAGACTCAGAGTTCCGGGTGGCGCGCGACGAACTCGACGAGCGCGCGGGCGTAAGAGGGAAAGGGCGGGCAGGAGATGCCGTGCGGCGTGAGCAAGGCGACGGCGCGCGTGGTGTCGTAAGTCTGTTCGAGGAAGAAATAGGGCACGCCGACGCGCGGGAGTTTCGACAACTTCTCCGAGAGCGGCAGACTGAGCGAGGCGCGCACGAGCGGCCTCGGCAGCCGGAGGCGCGAACCGCGCCCCGTGAGCGTGTGCGAGATCGTCTCGAAGAGTTGGTCGGTGGTGAGCGGGTGGGGGTCGGCCAGTTGCACGGTCGCCCCCGTGGCGCGCTCGTCGCGGGCTAAGGCCGCCATCGCCGCCACCACGAAATCAACCGGCACGATGTTCAGCCCCACTTCACGGTTGCCGATGTTCACCAGCGACAGCAGCCCCGGCCACATGCGCAGGTACTTGATCAGGTAATAGATGCCGTCGTATTTGGCCGTCTCGCCCGTCCGCGAATCGCCGCACACGACCGACGGGCGATGGATCGTCACCGGCAATTCCGACTTCAAACGCTCGACTTCCAACTCGGCCAGATACTTCGTCTCCTCATAAAAATTACGGAAGCCCGCCGCGTGTTCCAACTCGTTCTCGCGTATCACGCCCGTGCGCAGCCCCGCGACATAACACGTCGAGACGTAGTGATAACGTTTGAGCCGCGCGCAGGCGCGCGCAAACTCGTTGACGCGGCGCGTGCCCTCCACATTCACCCGCATGGCGAGATCGCGCCGCACGCCCAGATCGTAGATCGCGGCCAGGTGAAACAGCACGCTCGTCTCCGCCCGCGCCCGTTCAAACTCCGCCTCGCTCATCCCCAAACGCGCGCTCGTGATGTCGCCCTCGACGAGGCGGAAACGATCCGCGCTCGCTCCCGTCTCCCCGGCCAGACGCGCGATCTCGGCCTGCGCGCGCGACACGAACGCGGGCTGCACCAGCAACAAAAACCGCACGCCGTCGCCGTCGCCGCCGCGCGCCAACTCCTCGATCAAACGCGCGGCGATGAAGCCGGGAAAGCCCGTCAGGAAAATTGTTTCTTGAGACAACATAAAAAGGGCAATAATATAGTTGGCTCACCACCGATGGATAAGTGACGAATAAAGGCGGTGAATCAGTTTTGCGGGGATCGGCTAAAGTCTTACGCGGTCAGGAGGTCGAACTCCGCCTTCACGATTGCATAGCAATCGCAAGCGAAATCCTCCAGCCCTTCTTTATCTAGCAGTTGGATGTGGCCTCGCCGGTAACTGATGTAACCTTCGGCTTGAAGGATGAGAGCCGCCTCGGTCACGCCAGCCCGTCTCACTCCGAGCATCAGGGCGAGAAATTCCTGCGTGAACGGTAAATCTCCGCAAGCGCAACGATCGTAGCTCATCAGCAGCCAGCGCGCCAGTCTTTCCGAAATCGAGTGCAGGCGGTTGCACGCCGCGACTTGTGAAGTCTGCAACAGCAGACCTTGCGTATAACGCAGGAGCATGTCTTGTAATGCGCCGCCGCGTTTGAACTCCTCGCGCAACGCCGACACTCTCATCCGCATCGCGCCGTCGGCAATCTGCACCATCGCTTCGTGGGGCGCGCGCTCAACCCTCAGCACCGAAGAGATGTTCGCCATCCCCTCGAAGCCGACGATGCCGACTTCGACGCTCTCGCCGGCCGCCGTGTGTGAGATTAAAGAAATCATCGAGTTCTGTGGGAAATAGACATGCTCCATGGTCTCGCCGGCTACTTGCACGACTTGACCGAGACACAACTCGACCGGCTCTAAATGAGGCTGTATCCGCTCGTAATCTTCGCGCGGTAAATGCGAGAGAATATGATTTTCGTTAGGCGTGCGAGGTTCGTTGGGCATCAGGTATCTCTTTCCGTTGTCTTGTAGCAAGTGTAAACACAGCAGACGGCAGAAGGAGAAGTTTCATAAAGCTCATCCCGATGTCGAACGTTAGGTTGTCAAAAGAACGAGTAAATCGTTAATGAACACAATATAGCACACTTCACCGAATAATAAGGGTTGCGGCATACCCGACAAGACCGGCTTGTCTTATCTGTGCTTGGTGGGTCAACTATATTATTGCCCAAATTTGAGATGTTTTTCTCCGCGTCTCCTTCAAGCGTGTCTGCGCGGCGTAGTTGTGTTCCGCATGCTCGTATCCGGTGAAGCCGGGCTAACCGCGCACGAGTTCGACCAGTGTGCGCACGCCGGTGCCGGTGGCTCCGCCGGGCGCGTGCGGCTGTGCTTCTTCGTGCCAGGAAGTGGCGGCGATGTCGAGATGCACCCACGGGGTATCGGCGGCGAACTTGCTGAGCAGCAGGGCGGCGGCGGTGGCGTCCGGGCGTCCGCCGTAATTCTTGAAGTCGGCGATGGGACTCTCGATCTTCTTCCGATAATCGTCGCTCGCGGGCATGCGCCAGGCGGGTTCGCCCGCGCGCCGGGCGGCATCGGCGACGCGCGCCGCCCACTCGTCGTCGTTCGAGAAGAGTCCGGTGCGGTGGTCGCCGAGGGCGACGATGATCGAACCCGTGAGGGTCGCCAGATCAACGATGCGCGCCGCGCCGAGCGTGCGCGCGTAGGCGATGCCGTCAACGAGGACGAGGCGGCCTTCGGCGTCCGTGTCCACGACTTCGATGGTGTAGCCCGCGAGCGTGCGGACGATGTCGCCGGGTTTGAGCGCGCGTCCCGACGGCATGTTTTCAGCCGCCGGGACGACGGCGACGAGCCGCCGTTTCAACTTCAACTCCGCGACGGCGCGCAACGCGCCGAGCACGGCCGCGCCGCCCGCCATATCCGACTTCATCTCCTCCATCCCCTGCGCGGGCTTGATCGAGATGCCGCCCGTATCGAACGTGATGCCCTTGCCGACGAACGCCCACAACTCATCTTCCACAGTCGCGCCCTCCGGCTCGTAGCGCACGACGATGAGCGCGGGCGGCTCGTCCGAACCTTGCCCGACGCCGCTCAAGCCGCCCATGCCGCGCGCGCGTATCTCGTCCGCGCCGAGCGTCTCCACGGTCAGGCCGAACTCCGCGGCCATCTCCGCGGCGCGACGCGCAAACTCTCGCGGCGGCAAACTCCCGCCGGGTTCATCCGTCAGCGCGCGCGCCCAGTTCGCCGCTTCGGCCACGATGCGGGCGCGTTCGAGCGCGCCCGGCAGGTGCTCGTCGGGCGCGGCACGGAGGGTGAAGCGTTCGAGCGCGGGGCGGTCGTCCTCTCCGTCGCGCTGTTGGTAAAAATCGTTCTCGTAGGAACCGAGGTGCGCGCCCTCGGCGGCGACGCGCACGAGTTCCGACGCGTTGCCCTGCGCGATTTCGGGCAGCATGAATTGTAGATGTGCGACGCCCGCCTCCCGCCCGCGGCGCACGGCGACGCCCGCCGCGCGGCGCAGCCCGTCGGGACAAAAATCCTTGTGGCCGCCGAGTCCGACGAGCAGCACACGACGCGGCGCGCCTCCGGCCGTCGCGGCCTCGGAGAAGCGGATGACGACGGCCTCGTCGGTCTCTCCCGCAAACTCTCCCGCGCGCAATAAATCCTCGATTGTGCGGCGCGTCTCGCCGTCGAGGTGCGCGGCGACGGAGAGGCGCGGTTCGTCCGTGAAGACGCAAAAGGCCGTGGCGTCGGGAGCAGTGTCGCTCGCGTGATCGTCTGCTAGTTCGACTTGAAGAATCTTCGATGGCGGCATGGAATGACGGTTCCGAGATAACGGCGACGGCTGATCGATGTTGCTCTGATGAATTTTCCCGACCTTTCAAATCAGGCGCGCGAAATTGTCGTGTGTGGCGCGGCTCGTGTGCGGCGAGTATAATTCAGACGCTTCGGCGCAGCCTAACTGCTCTCCGCCGTCCGCCGTCGGACGCCGGGCAGACCTGAGAGAAACATCAAGCGACCGGGGCGCAGTCAACCTCCAAGGAGAAATCACCTAACTTATGCAAAGGTTCCGTTCCGCGTCCTTCCGGCGACGCCGGGCTGCGCTCGCGCTCGCATTCACGTTTGCCGTCGCCGCTTCAACCTTCGCGCAGGAGGCCGGGCAGACCGTCCGCGTCACGCTGCTGCAAGTCAACGACGTGTATCAGATGTCGCCGGTGGAGCGCGGCCGGCGCGGCGGCCTGGCGCGCATCGCGACGCTCAGGAAAAAAATCGCCGCCGAATCGCCGCACACGCTCTACCTGCTCGCGGGCGACACGCTCTCGCCCTCGGTCGCCTCGAACATCTTCAAAGGCCGCCAGATGATCGCCGCCTGGAACGCCACCGGACTCGACTACGCCGCGCTCGGCAATCACGAGTTCGACTTCGGCGACGCCGTGTTGCGCGAGCGCATGCGCGAGTCGAAATTCACCTGGCTCGGCTCGAACGTCTTCGACCGCAAGACCGGCAAACTCTTCGGCGACATGCCGCCCTTCGTCGTGCGTGAATTCGGCGGCGTGCGGGTCGGGCTGTTCGGGCTGCTGACGACCGATACGAAGCAATCGTCTTCGGCCGGCGCGGACGTGGAGTTTCGCGACCCGTGCCGGACGGCGCGCGAGATGACGAAGCAACTGCGCAAACGCGGCGCGCGCACCATCGTCGCCCTCACGCACCTGACCATCGAGCAGGACAAGCAACTCGCGCGCTGCGCCCCCGACATCGACGTGATCATCGGCGGCCACGAACATTCCGTGCTGCAATCCCTCTCCGGGCGCACCCCGATCTTCAAGATGGGTTCGGACGCGCGCAACCTCGGCCGCATAGACCTCAACATCCAACGCCGCGACGGCAGGCTGGAGAGCATCGACTGGGAGATCATCCCCGTCACGGACGAACTCGCGGACGACCCGCAGGCGGCGGCCGTCATCGGCGACTATGAAAAGCGTCTGGCGGCGGAACTCGACCTGCCCGTCGGCCGCACCACCGTCGAACTCGACGCGCGGCAGGAGACGAACCGCACGCGCGAAACGAACCTCGGCTCCTTTATCGCCGACGCTTACCGCAAGTACGCGGGCGCGGACGTGGCTCTCCTGAACGGCGGCTCGATCCGCTCGAACACCACCTACGCCGCCGGCGCGCTCACGAAACGCGACGTGCTCTCCATCCTTCCGTTCGAGAATCCGATTGTGAAGATCGAGGTGACGGGTGCGACCTTGCGCGCCGCGCTCGAACACGGCGTCAGCCGCATCCGGGAGGAGCGCGAGGCGGGACTGTTTCCGCAAGTGTCGGGGCTGCGGTTCACTTACGACGGGCGGCTCGCGCCCGGCGCGCGCGTCACGAGCGTCACGGTCGGCGACGCGCCGCTCGACCCGGCGAAGACCTACACGCTCGCCGTCAACACCTACGTGCTCGGCGGCGGCGACGGCTACACGATGTTCAAAGACGCGCGCCTCCTGCTCAAGCCCGAAGAGGCGCAGGTCGAACCGGCCATGCTCATGAACACCATCAGCGCGGCCGCCGAAATCGCCCCCACCGTTGACGGGCGCATCGAGCGGAAAGACAAATGATAGTGACGGGTGACGGGTGACAGGTGACAAGTTGAAGCAAAAGACTTGTCTTCAGTTCCTCACCTGTCACCCGTCACCTGTTACTTGTCACCCGTCACCTGTTACTTGTCACCTGTCACCCGTCACCCGTCACCCGTCACGGCTTTATCATGTTCGACGAGGAGCACATTTCCAGCGAGGCGCGGCGCGAGGCCGTGGAATTGTTCCGGCGCGCGTATGAGGCGCAGCAGGCGTCCGCCTACGGCGAGGCCATCGAATTGTACCGCCGCTCAATCGCCGCTTACCCGACCGCCGAGGCGCACACCTTTCTCGGCTGGGCCTACAGTTTTCAGCAACGCTACGACGAGGCGATTGACGCCTGTCTCGCCGCCATCCGCCTCGACCCCACCTTCGGCAACCCCTACAACGACATCGGCAGCTACCTCATCGCCAAAGGCGATCTCTACAACTGCGTGCGCTGGTTCAAACGCGCCCTCGAAGCGTCGCGCTACGAGTCCTATGCTTTCCCGCATTTTAATCTCGGGCGCGTTTACGAGCAGCGCGGCCTCCTCCTGCTCGCCGCCCGCCACTACGGCCTCGCCCTCCAACAAGCCCCCAACTTCACGCAGGCCACCAAAGCCCTGCGCCGCCTGCAAGCGCGCCTCAACTGAGCAACCTGATCCGGCACGCCGCCGAAGGCCACGACTCCGAACCGGCGCGCCGTGGCGGCAATTCGCGCCGGAGAATTCAGGAAGTCTCGTGCTGCTCGATGCCGGAGGTGTCGCCCTTGACGAGGTCGCGGTTGATCCGCATCTTGCGCCGATTAGTATCCGCTGTAGGGTCTTTATTTTTGATATACTTTAGACTTTGTTGCATAAAAGAGGATGAGCGAAGCTGACCCTCCAACTGAACTTACCTTACGCCGCGACTTTGTAGCTATCAGGCATCCCCTCGTGCGTCATCTGGTTCAAGGCTGCGCACCGCACCAGCAGTTGACTGGCCTG
>DASQNL010000290.1:0-3202 GCA_035644995.1 Pyrinomonadaceae bacterium
CGGCTCGGCGCAGATCGCCAACGCATCCGTCGGCGCGTCGGGCGACATCAGGTTCACCGCGCCCGTCACGACCGGCACGCAGACCACCGAGGCCAACTTCAACGGCACGATCAGCGGCAACGAAATGCGCGGCACGGTCACGACCGTCGGCTCCGGCGCGGGCACGTTCAACGGCACGCGCGCCGGAGGCGGCGGTACCACGACGACGCCGGCGGCGGCCACGCCGACACCGCCGCCCGCCGAAGGCACGAGGCCGCCGTCAGAATAACGTTGAAGTAGGAACAATGAGCGATGAACTGAAAGCAAGGAGTCTTTACTTCATCGTTCATCGCTCATCGTTCCGCATTCATACTTTCTTCGCTGGAGCTTATATATGAGAAAACTTATTTCACTTTTCGTTGCGCTCGCCGTGCTCGTCCCCGCGTGGGGCGGCGCGGCGGCGGCGACGGCGCAGGCGCAGCAGCGGCGGCGTGAGGGCGCGGCGCGAACCGACGCCAGAGCCGCCGCCCCGACCGAAACCTTGATCCGCAACGCGACCGTCATCACTATCTCGCGCGGCACGCTCGCCAATACCAACATCCTGATTCGCAACGGCAAGATCGCGGGCATCGGTCAAAACCTGAAAGCGAACGAGCGCGCGCGCGTCGTCGATGCGACGGGCAAATACGTCATGCCCGGCATCATCGATGCGCACTCGCACTCGATGTCCGACGCGATCAACGAGGGCACGCTCTCCGTCACTTCGATGGTGCGCATCCGCGACGTGCTGAACCCGACCGCGCCCAATCTCTACCGCGAACTCGCGGGCGGCGTCACCACGCTCAACCTCCTGCACGGCTCGGCCAACACCATCGGCGGGCAGAATACAGTGGTCAAGATCAAGTATGGCCGCCCGGCCGCCGAGTTCATCTTTCCGGGCGCGCCTCCGGGCATCAAGTTCGCGCTCGGCGAAAACGTCAAACGCTCGAATTTCAACCCGCTCCCCGGCCAGACGCGCCGCTACCCCGCCACCCGCATGGGGCAGGAAGAGGTCTTGCGCGACGCCTTCACGCGCGCGCGCAACTACAAGCGCGGTTGGGACGAACACCGCGCCGCCACGGCGCGCGGCGACAAGAACCTGATCCCGCCGCGCCGCGACCTGCAACTCGAACCGCTCGTCGAAATTCTCGAAGGCAAGCGACTCGTCCACGCGCACTGCTACCGCGCCGACGAGATCATCATGATCCTGAACGTCGCCGACGAGTTCGGGTTCAAGATCAAGACGCTCCAGCACGTGCTGGAAGGCTACAAGGTGGCGCGCGAGATCGCGGCGCACGGCGCGGGCGCGTCTTCGTTCGCCGATAGCTGGAGCTACAAGATCGAAGCCTACGACGCCATCCCGCACAACGCGGCGGTGATGACCCGCGCCGGGGTCGTCGTCTCCATCAACTCCGACTCCGACGAGCGCGCCCGCCGTCTGAACATCGACGCCGCGAAGATGATGAAGTACGGCGACCTGACGGAAGACGAAGCCCTGCGCCTCATCACCATCAACCCGGCCATCCAACTCGGCATTCAGGATCGCGTCGGTTCGATTGACGTGGGCAAAGACGCCGACCTCGCCATCTGGACGGCGCATCCCTTCAGCGTCTACTCGCGCGTCGAGACCACTTTCATCGACGGCGACATCTTCTTCGACCGCCAGCAAGACCTCGCGCGCCGCCCCCAACTGCTACGCGAGCGCGAGGAACTGTTGAAGGCCGAAATGAACCGCCCGCCCGCCGAGGGCGGCGCGCCGCCCGCCGCCCCGCGCCCGCGCCCGGCCAACCATCACGATCACGACGACGTTGACAACGGGGAAGGAGACAACCGCCGATGAGCCTGATGAAATCATTCGCCAACGTCGTCGCACGTTTCAACCTCGTCGCGCGCACGCGCGCCGCGTTCGCCGCGTTACTACTGTTGCCCGTCGCCACGGCCTCGGCGCAGCAAAATTCGAGCGCGATGGGGACGCAGTTCATGTCCGGCACGCCGGGCACTTACGCCATCCGCAACGCGCGCATCATTACCGTCTCTGGCGCGGACATCGAGAACGGCACCATCGTCTTGAGCGACGGCAGGATCACGGCCGTCGGCGCGAGCGTCGCCGTGCCGGCGGGCGCGCAGGAGATCGACGCGCGCGGCCTCTCCGTCTATCCCGGCATGATCGACCTCGGCACTTCGATGGGACTCATCGAGATTCCGCAGGGCGCGAACGCCACCGTGGACGTGGCCGAGGTCGGCGACATGAACCCCAACGCGCAAGCCTTCTACGGCATCAACCCGCACAGCGCGCACGTCGCCGTCACGCGCGTCAACGGCGTCACGAGCGTCCTCAGTTCGCCCTCGGGCGGGATCGTTTCCGGTCAGGCCGCTTTCATCAACCTGCTCGGCTCAAGCCCGCAGGAGATGGCGTTGGTGCGGGCGGCCGCGCTCGTCGTCAACTACCCGCGCGCGGCCGGCGGCGGCGGCTTCGGCGGTCTCTTCCAGCAGGCGCAGGCGAACCCGGCCGAGGCCGCGACCGCGCGCGACCGCCAGGTCGAACAACTGCGCAAACTCCTGCGCGACGCCGAAGCCTACGGCCGCGCCATGGACGCGGCGAACAATGATCGCAACCTGCCGCGCCCCGACGCCGACGTGATGCTGGCCTCGCTCGTGCCCTATGTGCGCGGCGAGCGTCCCGTTCTGTTCCGCGCCGACCGCGAGGCGGAGATGCGCGCCGCCATCCGGTTCAGCGAGGAGATGAAGCTCAAACCCATCATCCTCGGCGGCAACGATGCCTGGAAGATCGCCTCGTTCCTCAAAGAGCGCAACGTCCCCGTCATCCTCAACGGTTTATTCGACCTGCCGAGCCGCGAGGACGACTTCTACGACGTGATGTTCGAGAGCGCGGCCAAACTCCAACAGGCGGGCGTGCGCTTCGCCCTCTCCACCGGCGATCAGGGCGCGGAGGTGCGCGACCTGCCCTACCGCGCCGGGATGGCCGCCGCCTTCGGCCTTTCCCGCGCCGACGCGCTCAAGTCCGTCACGCTCTACCCGGCGCAAATCATGGGCGTCGGCGACCGCCTCGGCTCAATCGAAGTGGGCAAGCTCGCCAACCTCGTCGTCGCCGACGGCGACCTCCTCGAAGCCCGCACGCGCATCCGCCACCTCTTCATCAACGGCCGACAGGTTCCGCTCAACA
>DASQNL010000291.1:0-1546 GCA_035644995.1 Pyrinomonadaceae bacterium
GTCGTCTCGATGCAGCCGCCTTGATCTACGGCCACGTCAACGATGACCGCGCCGTTCGGCACTTTCTTCAACATCTCGCGCGTGATCAGTTTCGGCGCGGCCGCGCCGGGCACGAGCACCGCGCCGACGATCAAATCGGCCTCGGCAATCGCGCCCTGAATGGCGTAGGCCGAGGAGGCGAGCGTCGTGATGCGCGAGAGAAAGATGTCGTCGAGTTCGCGCAGGCGATCCAGATTGTTATCGATGATCGTGACGTGCGCGCCGAGGCCGACGGCCATCTTCGCCGAGTTCGTGCCGACGACGCCGCCGCCGATGATCACGACGCGCGCCGCCGGAACGCCCGGCACGCCGCCGAGCAAGACGCCGCGGCCGCCGCTCATCTTCTCCAGATATTGCGCGCCGACCTGAATCGCCATGCGCCCCGCCACTTCCGACATCGGCGTCAGGAGCGGAAGCGTACCTTTCCTGTCGGTGATCGTCTCGTAGGCCACGCCCGTCACTTTGCGTTCGAGCAACTGGCGTGTGAGTTCGAGGTCGGGCGCGAGGTGCAGGTAAGTAAAGAGCAGTTGGCCTTCGCGCATGCGCGGGTATTCGGGCGCAATCGGCTCTTTCACTTTCACGATCATCTCGCCCTGCGCCCACACCTCGTCCGCGCTCTCCAGCATCGTCGCGCCCGCGCGCTCGTACAGCGCGTCTTCAAAGCCTGAGCCTTCGCCCGCGCTGCGCTCGACGACGACCTTGTGTCCGGCGTCCACCAGCGCGCGCACGCCCGCCGGCGTCATCCCGACGCGATATTCGTTATCCTTGATCTCTTTGGGGAGTCCGACTAGCACTTAATTTAACCTCCAGAAATCAGAGGTCGGAGGCCGGAGGCCGGTATGGTCTTTGACTGACCTCCGTCCTCCGTCCTCCGACCTCCGTGTTATTCAAATTTCACTTCGTCGATCTGCGCGCGCTGCAACTTCCCGCTGTAGTCAACGTAGACGGACTTCCATTCGGTGAAGATGTCCAAGACCTGCGTGCCCGCTTCGCGGTGGCCGTTGCCGGTGGCCTTCGTGCCGCCGAAGGGCAGGTGAACTTCCGCGCCGATGGTCGAAGAGTTGACGTAGAAGATGCCCGTGTACATGTCGTTCATGGCGTGGAAGGCGCGGTTCACGTCCTGCGTGTAGATGGCCGCCGATAGGCCGTAGCGCACGTCGTTCGCGATCTCGACCGCCTCTTCCAGATTGTTCGTCGGGATAACGGCCGTGACGGGGCCGAAAATCTCTTCCTGCGCGATGCGCATCGCGGGCTGAACGTCGGTGAAGACGGTCGGCTCGATGAAATAGCCGTGGGCGTGCGCGCCCGTCTCCAGACGCTTGCCGCCCGTCGCCAAACGTGCGCCGTCTTCACGCTCGCCGATCTCGATGTAGCCCATAATTTTATGAACCGCGGCGGCGTTGATGACAGGCCCCATGTCCGTGTTGGCATCCGCGCCGTCGCCGACGCGCAAGCCTTCGGCGCGCTCGATCAACTTCTGCGTGAACTTCTTATAGACCTTCTTGTG
>DASQNL010000292.1:0-14172 GCA_035644995.1 Pyrinomonadaceae bacterium
GGGCGAGACGAGGCGTGAGATGAAGCCGCGTGTTTGAGAGGTGCGCGAGCCGCGCTATTCTTCCGGCACGCTTCCGAGAGCCGGGTGGCGATAGGTGGCGGCCAAGGCCAGCACGGCGGCCACGGCCAGAATGCCGGGCGCGAGCAGCGGGTTCGCGCCGCCGAGCGCGCCGTAGAGCGTCGCGCCCGCGGTCGCGTTGGGGCTGATCTCGCGTTGCAACGCGAGATTGCTCTCCACATGCAGATAGACTCCGAGCAGACTACCCAGGACGACAATCGCCATGCACACGCGCAAGACCCGGAGCGTGGCGCGCCGCGGGCGCACGAGCGCGGCGAGGACGGAGAGCGCGCCCAGCCCGCACAACCCGAACGGGATGAACTGCACGGGGTCTGCCGTGTGCTCGATCAGCCACAACTCCAACAACGCCCCGCCCCACAGCACGACGGAAAAGACCCAGAGGAATCGCCGCAGGCGCGACAGTACGGCGGCGGGACTCATTGGCCGCCCAGATAGGTTTTCGCCACGGCCAATTCTTCCGCCGAAACTTTCTCGGAGAGTTTCGTGAGAAAGGCGTCGCGCGAGGCGTAAGGCCGACCGGCGATCAAGGCATCGGCTTCGGCTTCGTCGAGGCCGGGAATCTGTCGCAGCGTCGCCGCGTCCGAATCGTTCTCCGCAATCGGCACGTAGACGTATTTCTCATACTCGGCGATCTGCTCCGGCTTGACGTACTTGCCCATCTCGCGCCGGAACTGCTGCATGCTCTTGTAGGGGCGGTACTCCTCGAACTCGTGCACCATCCGGTTGCCCAGCCCCGGAATCTGCGCGAGGAACTCGGCGGAGGAAGCCGTGTTCAAGTTCAGTTTCGCCTTGCCGCCGGTTTGCCCGGCGGTAACTTGCCCGGCGTTCGTTTGCCCGGCGGTAGATTGACCGGCGTTCGCGTTGTTATTGGATTGATTGGCGGCGGCGGGAGCGTTGGAAGTCGCCGTGTTGGTCTGCGTCTTCTCACCGCCGGAACTGCAAGCGGTAGCGAGAAGCGCGCACAACAGGGCTGACGGTAACATGACGGAACGGACGATTGACGGTCGAAGCATGAGCGGCATTCCTTTCGTATGACCAGAGCTGTTTGATTAAGTGAATTTATCCGGCCTGTCCATTATAAGCATTTTTGGTTTTTTGTAACCCGGCTGAAATGTCGGCCGACGCCCGTTGTGAGCTTCGACGGGGGAGGGCGCGTGCGAAGTAAATCACGGCGTCGAAAGAGAGCGCGCCGCGTGAACTCTCGATGATTCACGCGGCGCGCTCTCCGGCTCAACTGTGTGCTCCGGTTTAAGCGGTGGCGGCTATCTCCGCGGGACGCCAGCGCAGGGTGGGTTTGCGGGCGGCGGCGGCTTCATCGAGGCGACCGATGCGCGTGGTGTGGGGAGCGCCGGTCACGAGGTCGGGCGTCTCTTCGGCTTCGCGCGCGATGGCGCGCATGGCTTCGATAAACTGTTGTATCTCCTGGCGGCCGACGGATTCGGTCGGCTCGATGAGCATCGCGCCCTGCACGATGAGCGGGAAGTAGATGGTCATCGGGTGGAAGCCGTAGTCGATAAGACGCTTGGCGATGTCGAGCGTGTGGACGCCCTTGCGCGCCTGCCGCTTATCGGTGAAGACGACCTCGTGCATGGGCGCGGCGTCGAAGGGCTTGTCGTAGTCCGAGGCCAGCCCGTGCGCGATGACGCGCGCGGTCAGGACGGCGGCCTCGGTCGCTTCGCGCAGGCCGTCCGCGCCGTGCGTCTCGATGTAGGAGAGGGCGCGCACGGCCATGCCGAAGTTGCCGTAGAAGGCTTTGACGCGCCCGATTGATTGCGGGTAGTTGAAATCGAGACTGAAACGCGAATTGCCGTCCTCCCCACCCGTCGAGACGACGCGCGGGACGGGCAGGTAAGGTTCGAGTTCCTTCGTGCAGCAGCAGGGGCCGGAGCCGGGGCCGCCGCCGCCGTGCGGGGTGGAGAACGTCTTGTGCAGATTCAGGTGAATCACGTCCACGCCCATGTCGCCGGGGCGCGCCCAGCCGACGAGCGCGTTCATGTTCGCGCCGTCCATGTAGACGAGGCCGCCCGCCTCGTGGACGATCCGGCAAATTTCGCGGATGCTGCGCTCGAAGAGGCCGACCGTGTTCGGGTTGGTCAACATCAGACCGGCCACGTCGCCCGCCGCGCACAACTCGCGGAGCGCATCGAGGTCGGTTTGACCTTCGGGCGTGGAGCGGACGGTCTTGACGGTGAAGCCGGAGAGGTGCGCGGAGGCGGGATTCGTGCCGTGCGCCGAGTCGGGGATGAGCATCACGCGGCGGCGCGGGCGGTCGCCCTCGCCCACGCCGTCGCGGGCGTCGAGATAGGCGCGGATGAGCATCACGCCGGTCATCTCGCCGTGCGCGCCCGCCGCCGGTTGCAGCGAGACGGCGGCGAGGCCGGTGATCTCGGAGAGGTGCTGTTGGAGTTCGTAGAGCAATTGGAGCGCGCCTTGCGAATCCTCCTCCGAGGCGAGCGGGTGAAGATTGGCGAAGCCTTTGATGCGCGCGACGCGCTCGTTCAGCCGCGAGTTGTATTTCATCGTACACGAGCCGAGCGGGTACATGCCGAGGTCGATGTTGTAGTTCCACGTGGAGATGCGCGTGAAGTGGCGCACCACGTCAACCTCCGAGACTTCGGGCACGCCTTCGAGGTCGTCGGTGCGACGCAAGGCGGCGGGCAGCAACTCGTCTATCGGCGTCTCGTCAACGTCGAGCGCGGGCAACAGGTAGCCT
The DNA here is from genome assembly GCA_035644995.1 of Pyrinomonadaceae bacterium. GTDB lineage: Bacteria > Acidobacteriota > Blastocatellia > Pyrinomonadales > Pyrinomonadaceae > JAIVJZ01. Next base: position 2,792 of record DASQNL010000292.1, read on the forward strand.
TTGCGCCCCGGCTGCGAGCGTTCGAAAATCAACGCCTCGTTCTGCGTGATGTGTGTCGTGGCTTTCGTAGTCATAATAAAAGTTTCAGGTTTCAAGTTTCAGGTTTCAAGTTAAAGACCGAAGAACTTTTCGGTCTTGAAACTTGAAACCTGAAACTTGAAACTCTATTTCGTCAGTTCTGCTAACCCGTTGACGAGCGCGTCTATTTCGCTGCGCGGATTGGTTTCGGTGACGCAGACGAGGATGTCATTGGGGCGTTCGGGGAAATAGCGCGAGAGGGCGAGGCCGCCGGTGACGTTGCGCTCGCTCGCGAGGCGGCGGAGCAGTTCGTCGGCCGCGACGGGCGCGCGGACGACGAACTCGTTGAAGCGCGGCGTCGCGGCGTAGGGAAGCGAGAATCCTTCGATCTCGCCGATCCGGCGCGCGGCGTAAGCGGCCTTCTGCGCGCACTGCATGGCGACCTCTTGCAGGCCGTGCCGTCCAAGCGTCTCCAGATAGATCGTCGCCATCAGGGCGATCAAGCCTTCGTTGGTGCAGATGTTGGAGGTGGCCTTCTCGCGGCGGATGTGCTGCTCGCGCGTGGCGAGCGTCAAGACGAAACCGCGCCGCCCTTCCTTGTCGTGGGCGATGCCGACGAGGCGGCCGGGCAACTGCCGCGCGTACTTCTCGCGCGTGGCGAAGAGTCCGAGATAAGGGCCGCCGAAGCTGAGCGGCACGCCGAACGACTGGCCTTCGGCCACGACGATGTCCGCGCCCGAAGCCCCCGGCTCGCGCAGGAGGCCGAGCGAGATGCTTTCCGTGACGCAGACGACGAGGAGCGCGCCGACTTTGTGCGCGCGTTCGGCGAGCGACTGTAAATCTTCGACGCAGCCGAAGAAGTTCGGCGACTGCACGATGATGGCCGCCGTTTGATCGTCGAGCGCGCCGAGTTCGTCGAAGTTGGTCGTGCCCGTCTTCTCGTCGAACCCGGCGCGGACGAGATCGATCCCGGCGTGCGCGACGTAAGTGTCGGCGACGTGCAGGTATTCCGGGTGGAGCGCGCCGGAGACGACCACCTTGCGGCGGCGCGTGACGCGCTCGGCCATCAAGACGGCTTCGGCCACGGAGGTCGAGCCGTCGTACATCGAGGCGTTCGCCACGTCCATGCCGGTCAACTGGCAGACGAGCGTCTGAAACTCGAAGATGGCTTGCAGCGTGCCCTGCGAGATTTCCGGTTGATACGGCGTGTAGGCCGTGAAGAACTCGGAGCGCGAGATCAGGCTGTCAACGATGGTCGGTTGATAGTGCGAGTACGCGCCCGCGCCGAGGAAACTCGGACGATGCGCCGCCGCGTTTTTAGCCGCGAGCGATTCGAAGCGCGCGATGAGTTCGGGTTCGGAAAGCGCGCTCGGCGTATCGAGCGGAGCGCGCAGCAGGATGTCGGCCGGGATGGTGTCGAAGAGTTCCTCCGGCGCATTCAAACCGACCGAGCGCAGCATCTCGGCGCGCTCCTCCGGCGAGTTGGGAATGTAGCGCAACTTCTCTTACTCCGTGATTTTCTTGGTGTAGTCTTCGTATTCGGCGGCGTTCATCAACTTGTCCACCTCGCCCGCATCTTTCAAACGCAGACGCAGCATCCACGCATCGCCATAAGGGTCTTTGTTGACCTTCTCCGGGTCGTCGTTCAACGCCTCGTTAATCTCGAACACTTCGCCGGACACGGGGCAGTAGAGATCGGAGGCCGCCTTGACCGACTCGACCTGACCGAACACTTCATGCGCCTCGAAGGTGTCGCCCGTTCGCGGCAGTTCGACGTAGACGACATCGCCCAGTTGGTGCTGCGCGTGGTCGGTGATGCCGACGGTGGCGGTGTCGCCTTCGACCCTCACCCATTCGTGATCCTTACTGTAATGCAAATCGTCCGGGATGTTTGCCATGATGCTCCTTGAGTTAAAAACGTCCGCTGTTCTTTGTCCGTTGTCAGTTGTGCAACTGAATCTTCAGCAGGTTGCGTGATAGCCACATGCAACTGACAACGGACTACTGACCAACTTTCCGTTCGCGTTTATAAAAAGGCACGGGGACGATGCGCGCGGCGACGGGACGGCCGCGCACTTCGATCTGAATTTCTTGTCCCTCGACGGCGTGCTCGACGGGGACGTAGGCCAGCCCGATGTTCTTCTTCAAAAAGGGCGCGGGGCTGCCGGAGGTGACGCGCCCGGCCTGCTCGCCGTTGATTAAAACCGGGTAGCCGTCGCGCGCGATGCCGCGATCCGTGACCTCGAAGCCGACCAGCTTTTGTTTGACGCCCGCGGCCTTCTGCTCGGCGAGGCGTTCGCGGCCGTTGAAGTCGCCCTTGTTCAGTTTGCAAATCCAGCCGAGGTTGGCTTCATAGAGCGTCGTGGTTTCATCGATCTCGTGGCCGTAGAGAGCCATCGCGGATTCGAGCCGGAGCGTGTTGCGCGCGGCGAGTCCGCAGGGCAGGATGCCTTCGGGCGTGCCGTGTTTGCCCGCTTCGAGGATGCGTTCCCAGAGTTGTTCGGCGCGGTCGGGCGCGGCGTAGACTTCAAAGCCGTCCTCGCCCGTGTAGCCCGTGCGCGAGATGATCGCGGGCACGCCGTCAACCGCGCCTTCGCGAAAGTGGTAGTACTTGATCTCCGCGAGCGGCGTCTCGGTGAGCGTTTGCAGGATGCCGAGCGCATCCGGCCCCTGCACGGCGATCTGGCAGAAGTCCGCGCTGCGATTGACGAGTTCCACTTCCTCGTCGCCGCGATGAGCGTTGATCCAGTCCCAGTCCTTCTCGGTGGTCGAGGCGTTGACGACGAGCAGCAGGTGATCGGCGGCGAAACGGTAGACGAGCAGGTCGTCAATCACCGTGCCTTCGGGCGTGGTGAACGCGGAATAGTGCGCCTGCCCGTCAACGAGTTTGGACGCGTCGTTCGAGCAGAGGCGATTGACGAAGGCGATGGCGTCTTGGCCGCGCACCTCGATCTCGCCCATGTGCGACACGTCGAACAGACCGGCGTGGCGACGCGTGCGCAGGTGTTCTTCAACCGTCCCGGCCGGGTATTGGACGGGCATGTCCCAGCCGCCGAAATCAACCATGCGCGCGCCCAGACGACGGTGCGCGGCGTTGAGCGGCGTCTGCTTGAGTGGTGTCGGCGCAGTAGTCAAACGACTCTCCTGACTCTCTCGATGAGATGTGTGGAACGCGGAAAATTATTGATGTTTACGAAGGAGAAAACCTAACATGCCGCGCCCGGTGCGTCAAGCAAGTCACTTGCGCGGCACGCGCGGGAGGGGCGTCTCGATGATCGGCGGGCGGGGTTCGCCGCGAGAGGCGCGCTCAGGGCATGCGAGAATGGGCTTGGAAAAACCATTTGAGAGGTCGGATATGCCGATCCGACCCGGCTCGCTCCGCGCCCGCTCCGGGTTCCGCGCGCCGCGCGCGGCGGCGGCTTTTTCCACACACTTTTCCTGCCCGAACGAGCTTGACGGGGCACGAACTCCGGCGGTAAAGTTACGCACGTCCGGCCGGTTCGGCGAAACGTTCCGAAGACCCCGTTCTTCGTCGTTTGATGGAGTTGCCGGACATCTTAAAACACCTTTTTCGCGTCTAAGCTCAGACCTTTGGCCGACCTGTCCGAACGGCCTCCGCAGTTACGAATTATTCCCGGCGTTCGCTTCGTCCGTCGCTAATTTACCCGTAAAATTACTGGCTGTAGCAACCCCCTCACGCCAGTCGAAACTTTTCCTGCATTTTTAATCGAGAGTCGCACATTATCGCTGTTCCGGCTTCACACTTGAAACGGTCGCTTCGGCCATTCCCCGTGCATCACGACGAGCATTGATTCTTCGCCCTTTCTATCCGAGGACGCAGCTTTGAAAAAAATCGATTTCCCCGCCTTGCGCGCCCCCTTCTCGCGCCGCCGCCTGCGGTTCGCATTCTTCTTCGTCTTGAGCCTGTCGCTCGCGGCATCGGCCGCTTTCCTGTTTTCGGCCGCGACGGTCGAAGCCTCGAAAGGCGTGCAGAAGAAGCGTCAGGCGACCAAACGACGCCCCAAAGCGCCGCGCGCGCGAAAAGGGGCTGGCGTTCCCGCCGCGAAGTCGCGGCAGGGGGCGGCTGCCGAGATCGACGAGCCGACCATCGGCGAGCCGGAGGACGGCGACGAGCGCGAAGTGATCGACGCGCGCCAGCGTTGGTTCATGATGCAGCGCGCCTACCCGTTCGACGCGCCGCCCGCCGAAGGTCGTCTCAAGGCCTGGCTCGCGCGCCCGAAGGATGTCGGGCGCGGCAAGGACGGGGGACTCGACACACGCTCCCTCGCGCAGGCGTGGCGCAGCATCGGCCCTTCGCCGACGACGCCCGCTTTTCCGAATAACTGGGGCGCGACCAGCGGCCGACTCAACTCTATCGCCGTCCACCCCACCGCCCCGCACATCATCTTGCTCGGCACGGCCACCGGCGGCATCTGGCGTTCCACCGACGGCGGCGTGAATTTCGTTCCCGTCAGCGACACGCACGTCGATCTGGCCGTCGGCTCAATCGCTTTCTCGAAGAGTAACCCGTCCATCGTCTACGCGGGCATGGGCGATCTCGACAACGGCTATTTCGGCACGGGCGTTTTGAAGTCCACTGACGCGGGCGCGACGTGGGCGCGCGTCAGCAACAGCACGCTCCCGCCGCTCGGCACAACGGCCGAGATTGAAGTTGACCCGACGAACTCCAACCGCGTCTACGTCCTGCAAGCGACGCGCACGCTCGCCACTTCCTACAACGATCTCAATCCCGACGGGAATCTCTATCGCAACGGTTTTTACCTCTCCGAAGACGGCGGCCTCAACTGGCAACGCAAGATGGCGGGCAGACCGCGCGACATCGCCATCCACCCGACGAATCCGCAGATTCTCTACCTCGGCATGACGCTCGTTGACCCGCTCGGCGTCATCCCGGCAGGCGCGGCAGGCATCTACAAGTCTCTGGACGGCGGCGCGACGTGGCTGCCCGCGCCCATCTTCACGGCGACCTCCGGCGCGGCCACGACCGACGTGCGCATCGCCGTCACGCCCGCCGCCCCCGAACGCCTCTACGTCATTTCCGGCACGCGCACCGCCGTCAATGTCGATGTCAGCGACAACGCCGGTCTCACTTGGACGAGCAGGCCGACGACCGGAATCGACCCCGGCCAATTCGGCTACAACGCCTATCTCCACGTCGATCCTGCGAACGCTAATAAAATCTACGTCGGCACGCGCGATGTTTTCAGGAGCCTGAACGACGGCGGCTCCTGGACTAATCTGACCAAGAATTTCAACGGCGCGAATTTCAGCTACACCCCGTTCAGTTCGACCACGCACCCCGACCAGCACGCTTTCGCCTTCATCCCGAACGACCCGCACACGATCTACGCCGGCAACGACGGCGGCATCTCGAAATGTGCGTTGGCAATCGTGAACGGGATAGACACGGCCACCTGCCAATCCCTCAACGCCTCGCTCACGCTCTCGCAATTCATAGACATCACCGCGCACCCGACCGACCCGAACGTGACCTACGGCGGCACGCAGGACAACGGCACGCAGGTGCGCTCCGCTAACGGAACGTGGCGCGAATTCGCCGAAGGCGACGGCGGGCGTCCGGTCGTCGTCACCACGCCCGCCACGCCGGCCAGTCCCGCCAAGATGTTCAGCACTTACGTGTACGGAACGATCCGCCGCTGGCCTTTGCGCAGCGACGGCTCGCTGCCCGCCAACGATGATTTCCGCACGAACGACGCCAGCTTCGGGGAATGCACGCCCGCGCCGTCGAAACCGGAATGCGTCCGCCGCATCGCCTTCTACCCGCCTTTCAAGAGCAACGGCGTTGACTCGACGCTCTACTTCGGCACTTACAGGTTAATGGTCAGCGCAGACCTCGCCGCCACCTGGACATCGCCCGGCGGCACGAGAGACCTCACGAAACAAGAGAATGTTAATTGCAGCGTCAGCCCCGCGCCCGCCGAGTGCGGCGACGTGTTGAGCGCAATCGGCGTCGAGCGAAAGGCCAGCGCGCAGGTCATCTACACGGGTTCGGCCAAGGGGCGCTTGATGGTCTCGACCGACGGCGGCGCGACCTGGACGGACAGAACCGCCGGCCTCCCCAATCGCTTCATCGAAAGCATCACGGTTGACCCGGCCAACGCGGCGACGGCTTACGTCACCTTCGGCGGCTTCGGCACGGGGCACGTCTACAGGACGACGAACACCGGCGCGACGTGGACAAACATCGGCGGCACGCCCGGCCAGGCGACGGCTATTCCGAACGTGCCCGTCAGCGCGTTCCTCATCGACCCGACGACCCCGAACACGCTCTACGCCGGTTCGGACATCGGCGTCTTCCGCTCCACCGACAACGGCGCGACCTGGGCGACTTTCAATAACGGCATGCTCCCCGCCATCGTCACCGGCTTCACCACCAGCGCGGCCGGCGTCATCCAACTCTCGACCTACGGGCGCGGCGCATATGAATTGACCGGCGCGGCCGTTCCCGCCCCCGTGTACGCCATCAGCGGCAGCATCCGCAACGCCGCCGCCACGCCTTTCAGCGGCGTCACCGTCGCGCTCGGCGGCGCGCAAACCGCCACCGCCACGACCGACGCGCAAGGCAACTACTCGTTCGCCAATCTGCTCGCGGGCAACTACACCGTCACACCGTCGCTCGCCAATCACACGTTCGCGCCGCTCACTCAGAGGTTCGACAACCTGAGCGCGAACCAGACCGCGAATTTCACCATCGCCGTGCAGCAATATTCCATCGGCGGGCGCATCGTGGACGGGAGCGGCGTCGGCATGGGCGGCGTCGGAGTGACGCTCGCCGGCGGCTCTCCGGGCAGCACGACGACCACCGAGTCGGGCGGTTTCTACGCCTTCAACAATGTGCCCGCGGGCGGCAACTACATCGTGACGCCCGCCAAAGCAAACTTCGCCTTCACGCCCGCGAACGCCACCGTCTCGAACCTGAGCGGGAACCTGTCGGCCGTGAATTTCACCGGCAAATCGTCGTGCAGTTATTCCGTCGTGGCCGTGAGTCCGCAGCAGTTCCCGGCGAGCGGCGGCGCGGGCAGTTTCAACATCGTGACCGGCGCGGGCTGCGCCTGGTCTGCGCTCAGCCTCGACCCCTCCTGGATCACGATCACGAACGGGAGCGGCACGGGCAACGGAACCGTGACCTACAACGTCGCTCCCAACACGGGCGCAGCGCGCAACGCGCAGATACTTCACACCGACGACTCTTTCTACACCGTCAGTCAGGCCGCCGCCACCTCGCCCGCCCTGGTCACGTTCGGCGCGGCGAACTATGCGGGAGGCGAAGGCGACGGGCGCGCCACCATCACCGTCACGCGTTCGGGCAACACGTCGGGCGCGATCTCGGTCGATGTCGCTACGGTGGACGACCCGGCGGCCGTGCCCTGCAACCCGGAGGCGAAGATGGCGAACGGCATGCCTTACCCGCAGGGCAAGGCTTACGCGCGCTGCGATTACGCGACGAGCATCGAAACCGTGAGCTTCGCGGCGGGCGACACGCAGCCGAAGACCGTGGTCGTTCCCCTTATCGACGACGCCCACGTGGAGGGCGCGGAGACGACGCAACTCGAATTGCGCAGCCCCGTCAACGCTCTGCTCGGAACGTTGAAGACGGCCACGCTCACCATCAACGACAACGGCGATGCGAGCGGCGCGCCCAACCCGATCAACACCACGCCGCTGTTCGTTCGCATGCAATATCTCGACTTCCTCTCGCGCGAGCCGGAATCGGGCGAGCCGTGGTCGGGCGTCTTGAGCGGCTGCGCGAACCCTTTCAACCTCGACCCCCTCAGTCCTTCCGCCGCGTGCGACCGGCTCATCGTCTCCCGGTCTTTCTTCGAGTCGGCGGAGTTTCGTCTGAAGGGCTTGTTCGCCTTCACGTTCTACCGGGTGGCCTTCAATCGCCTGCCGGAGTATGCCGAGATCATTCCCGACATGCGTTCGGTGACGGGGCAAACTCCCGGCGAGGTCTACTCTAAGCGCGCCCTCTTCCCGGTGAATTTCACGGAGCGACCGGAGTTCCGCGCCGCCTACGACGCGCTCTCCAACACGGCTTTCGTCGATGCGCTGCTGGCTCGCTACGGCATACAGTCAATCAGGACGCCCGACCCGGCGAACCCCGAAGGCGGCAACAGCGTGACGCTCACCCGCGCCGATTTGGTCAACCGCCTCGCCGCGCACACTATGACGCGGGCGCAGACGCTCCGCGCGGTCGTCGAATCGGACGAGATCAAGGCGGCCGAGTACAATCGCGCTTACGTGGCGATGCAGTACTACGGCTACCTGCGCCGCACGCCGGAGGAGGAAGGCTATCAGGCCTGGCTCAAGGTCATTAACGCAGACCCGACCAACGTTCGCGTCATGATCAACGGCTTTATGAACTCAAACGAATACCGCGCGCGGTTCGGTCAGTAGACGCCGCGCGCTCAACGAAAACGGGTCGGCCGCCGGTTCTGCATTGAACCGGCGGCCGACCCGTTTTCCGTGAAGGAGTGTGTATAAAGTAGATCGCGGGGGTTAGAAACTGCGTTCGTGAACGCTGACTTTGGAGACGGAGATGACGACGCGCAAGGTGGCCGGGCGGCGGTCGTGCGAGGCGGGCACGAAAGCGGGCGTGCGCCGGAAAGCCTCTTGCACCTCGTCGAGCAGGCGCGGGTTGCGCGGCGGCTGCACGACGCCCGCGAGCGACGCGCTGCCGTTGCTGAACACGTCGGCGTAGATCACCATATCGTCGGCGTCGTCGTCGCCGTGCGTGGGTGTCTGGATGAGCGCGGCGAGCGCGCCGTGCGGGTTGATGGTCGGGACGGGTTTCGTCACGTCGTAGCCGCCGCCTTCAAACAGGGAATTGTCGAGCGACTCATCCGTGGCGGCGCGGGCGGCAATCGTCAACTCGCGGAGCAGGCGCAACTGCGGCCGCAGGGCGTTGACCACTCCGATGAACAAAATCAGCGAGGCGAGCGCGCCCACCATGTAGGGCATGAGGCGGGGTTCGAGCCAGCGCAAAGCACGCGCGGGGAGCGAGCCGGTCGGCTGCTGGCGGCGCGCGGCGCGTTCGATCAAGAGCTGTCGGTTGATGGAAGCGGCGAGGCCGGCGGGCGCGGCCGGGCGTTCGAGTTGCGCGAGCGAGCGCAGGAGCGTGCGCGCGCGCGCGAATTCCGCACGGCACACGGGACAGGCGGCGAGATGCGCGTCCACGCCGTCGCGCACGACGCGCGCCAGCCGGTCGTCCAGATGCGGCGAAAAACTTTTTTGTGTCTCCTCGCAAGTCATAAATTAGAGGTTAGAGGTTAGAGGTTAGAGGCTAGAGAGGACAGTTTTGTCTTTCACTGATCTCTAACCTCTGACCTCTAACGTCTGCTTTCAAACGAATGGCTGGCCGACCCCGGCTGCTCCCTCGCTCAAGGAAGCAACGCGCGTTTGTCTATTTCCCACGCCTGCTGGCAAACGTCGGCAACCGGCGCGCGGTCGGCACAGACGGCTGTTGCTGGCCGCGTCTGAGAAACCACGCACGTCTTGCCGCCCTCCGCGTCATGCGCGACGAAACTCGAACCTTCGTCGCTTCCCGACCCACTGGCACCGTAGGATTGATGGGAGCAGCCGGGGCAGGGCAGCCATTCGTTTTCAAGGAGCTTGTCAGTAGTCAGTAGTCAGTAGTCAGTTGTTCGCGCTAATCGTTAGTAACTTGTGTGATAACCACACAAACAACTGACTACTGACCACGGACAACTGACTACTGACTACTGACCACGGACAATCTTACAAAGAGCCTTCCAACTTGCGGCGCAACTCGGTGCGGCCGCGCGAGAGCCTCGACTTGACCGTGCCGACGCTGATGTCGAGCGCGACGGCCACCTCCTCATAACTCAAGCCTTCCACGTCGCGCAGCACGACGGCTTCGCGGTAAGGGCGGGCGAGGTTGCGCACGGCGGCCATTAAAATCTCTTCGCGCTCGTGCGCGAGCGTGCGGGCTTCGGGGTCGTCGGCCTGTTCGTCAACGAGGCGCGTGGCGAGCGGGAGTTCGTGCGCTTCGTCCGTCGCGTCGAGCGAGATGGTCACGCTGCGCCGCCTGCGCCGCCACCAACGCCAGCGATTGCGCGCCTGATTGACGGCGATCCGGTAGAGCCAGGTGCGTAAATCGGCTTCGCCGCGAAAGTGCGCGATGCTGCGAAAGGCTTGCAGGAAAGTCTCCTGCGTCAGGTCGCGCGCTTCCTCGGGGTCTTCCGTCAGGCGATAGAGCAGGGCGTAAATGTCGGCCGAGCGTTCGTTGACGAGCCGGTCGAAGGCCGCGGCCTCGCCCGCGCGTAATCTTTCAATGAACTGTGTCTCCGCGCTCGGGCGCGACTCCGTCGAATCCGCCGCCGTGGCGGCGGCGGGATGCTCCAATTCGGCTTGCCCGCGGAGGGCGATTGGCTCTCCGAAGCTCACAAACGTCCTCCAGCGCGAACCGGCGACTTCTGCGACACCGGCCGCGCGCCGCCTACACGCACACTTAGACACCGCACCCCTACGCCTTGTTCCCGAAATATTTCGCCTGTTTTCACTCGTTCCTTACTCGCTCGCGGGTCGGGGCGCGAAGCGTAGCACGCGCCCCGGCGGCGGTCAATAAAGTCTCTCGGAGCCAGCAGGTTAGGGTCGCCCGAACGCTTGCTTGACAACCTCGCGCCGTGGTCGTTAGAGTGAATCGTTTCACCCTAACCGCTGACATCGGAACGCGCACAACCGTGCGATGTTGCAAGAGAAAAAAACGTGGCTCCATCCAAGAAAAAACATGCGCGCGAAGTCCGGCGCGATAAGTTTCGCGAAAAGGCTCTCGAACAATTCGACCGCGTCGGCGACCGTCTCGAAGGTCGCGGCCGCACGATTCTGTACGGCCTCGCCGGTCTGGTCGCGCTCGCCCTGCTGGCGGGCGTCTATTCGTGGTGGAGCGGGCGCAAGGCCGAGGAAGCCACGCGCGCGCTCAGCCGCGTCATCGAGATCGCGGATGCCACCGTTTCGGCCACGCCCGCGCCGGCCACGCCCGCCGCGCCCGGCCTCTCCTTCACGACCGAGAAGGAGCGCGCGCAACGCGTCATCGAAGAAGCGCAGAAGGTCGAGAACAAGTACGGCGATCCTTACAAGTCGCTCGCGCGCTACTTTCGCGCGGCCAATTTATTGACGGTCGAGCGCGAGAAGGGTCTGAGCGAACTGCAAGCGTTGGCCGGGAGCGGCGACGCGGAAGTGGCGGCGCGCGCCAAGTTTGCGCTGGCGCAGGCGAGGGAAGCCGACGGGCAATATGACGCCGCCGCCGCGCTCTACACGGAACTTGCGCGCGCGCAAAATTCCGGCGTTCCCGTGGATAC